>SLQI01000364.1 GCA_007131535.1 Balneolales bacterium
AAATCCCGCTGCCCTTTCATTTCCTCAAGTCCCCACCGCATCAACTCAATGTCGAGTGCGTACGGGATATAGCTGCTGTAATGCCGTCGAAGCGGATCCTTAACCGTTGTTATTTGATAGCGGTATTGGCGGTAAACGGCGTCGAAACGGGCGTGAAAATCACCGGGGACTTCCTGTCCCCCTTTAATGGCAATATCGCCGGCAAGCATTTTATTCAGCCGGTAGGCTAAATCTTCCGGATCGCATTCGTTGATGAGATCGAAATGGAATGGCTGGTGTTCGGCATGGACGCCGGTATCGGTCCTGCCGGAACCGTAAATCCGTACCTTCTGGCGGGTCAGTTTATGCAGTGCCGCTTCAATATGATCCTGCACCGTATTGTTGTGGGGCTGGGTCTGCCAGCCTTCGTAGTCTGTGCCGTCATACGCCGCATAAAACAGGTAGCGCGGCATGGGATCAAAAATCTATTCGCAGTGTCGCCTGAACGGAATCCTCCGGCCGGTTGACCGGGCTGACATAAACCGAGTAGTTTTGCCCCTGACTGCGCACTGTCGTAAATGCGCTGACTCCGGCAATCACCCGGTTCACCACCATCATCCCTAACAGCGCCGGGGCCTGGCGTTCGATGTTATCCCGGCGGCTGCGCATTTCGTTATAAGATTGGCGTTTTTCATCACTTTCCCACTCCCAATAGTTTTCGTCGGTTTCCGGGTATATGCGATCCCAGTTGCGACTGCGTTCCTGGTAATCGTTGTATTCTCTCAGGGAATTATACCCGGCCACCGCCAGCCGAAACGAACGTTCCCGCTCCGAAAGGTTGATCCCCGAATACTGATCTCCAAAGGTATGCAGGTTTCCTTCCAGCCGATGCTGATAGTTCGCCAATAACACGTACGAAGCCAGCATAGCCAAATCAGCTCCGAGATGAACCTGGCCGCGTGTCCAGTCGGTTGGGTCAGCCGCATAATGGCCCCATCCCGGCATCACAAAAGAACGCAGCAACGCTCCGGCGGGTGAAACACCGGTTTCGGATTCGGCAGTTTGGTATCCGGTCCCCCCGGCATGCGTCTTACCCGGCGATCCTGTCACCGCCAGCATACCCATTAGGGCAACCAACGCGACACTAAATGCCGCCTTACTTAGAATCGATTTCGGTTTCCGGGCCGGTTTCAACCGACGGACTGTCTGGTGTTCCATTGTAACTATCCTCTATTTCCCCGGCGGTATCTTCGGTAAAGCCCAGTGGTTCTCCGATTTCCCGTTCACGGGCTTCACGTTTTTTCTGGTCGGCCCAACGGCGGAATATGGAAATGCTAAAACCAATCATCAACAAAAAGGTACCGAGCCATACCACTGAAATCAGCGGCTTTCGTTCCGCGGCGAGAAGTACCCATTCTTCTTCCGGCATTGCCACTTCGGTGGCTTCAATTCCATCCAGTTGCAGTTCGATCTGCTCGGAGGCCGGATCTACATTTAAGAATTCCACATGCGCATCCCAGGGGTCGATGTGTTCAGGAGGGGTGAAAGCGTATTGTTCGCCCTCTTCTTCTATAATGGCAAACAGCGGTTGCACCGAATAGGATTCACCGGTATCCTGGTGGACAAACTCGAGATTAGCTCTCACGCCTACAACGGCATTTTCCGGCAGATCATCGGGAGTAACGTTGGTAAAGTGATCAAACCGAATGGTGAAATCTCCGTATTCTACTTCGGAGTCCACCGCGATATTCAACCGGGGTAAATCTTCTTCTTCCTGGTCTTCCGGACCGAGCTCACCGATTTCCGACAATGATTCCGACTGATCAACTCCGGCTTCACGTGCCGTTTGTTCATTCAGCCGCTCGATCTCTCGTTCAGCCAGAGAAGAGCCGGCAACATACATAAAAATGTCAGACAGCAATCCGGTCCGGATTTCCGGGTCTACCGTCCAGTCAATATTCCCCGGCGAAGAATTGGAGAGCATCGGATAAGATACCGGCTGCATATAGAATGTGCCCTCACTCCCCTGGGTGTCTTCAAACCGGATGGTATAAAGCTGTTCATGAGGCCGGTTGTGGTCGGTCACTTCAGCATCAACGAAGGTCACTTTGTACCGGCCGTCAATTAACTTCGGCTCACCTTTATTCAACTGAACAAACTCTATAGTACGGGTTACCGGGTAGCCGTCGTCATCCATAACCTCTCCGGCAAGCACAGCCTGGTTGTATTGTGTCGTTTGTTCATCAACCATCGGACGATCGTAGGCCGCCCCGAGAAAACCGATTAACAACACGGCAAAGCCGATATGAGTCATGGTTCCGCCGATGGTTTTGGCATTACGCCGGATGAGCCCCATCATGATCTGGCCGTTTCCGAACAGAGCAAAAATGGCCGCAAACAGATAAATCATGTAAGCCAGATTATCCAGGTCGATCAGAATAATCGCTATAATCGTGGTAATCGAAGCGAGCAGAGTCGGGGTGATCAGGGCGGATGAAAGGGATTCGGCATCGTGCTTCTTCCACCAGAGAAATTGTGCGATTACCGTTAAAATAGCCAGAAGCACGGCAAACGGCAGCGTCCAGGTGTTGTAGAATTCCTGTTCCGGGGGAGTCGGATTATCGACAACCAGCCGGCCGATAATCGGCGTACTGGTACCCAGCAAAATCACGAAGCCGGTCATGAACATCACGAAAGCGCCGGAAAACATGATGAATTCCCGGCTGATGATCGGTGCTTCATTACCCGGTGATGGCAGCTCTTTGTAACGGTAAAAGAACATACCCAGCCCGACCAAAGTTATCACCAGTATAAACATCAAAAGCTGGTTATACAGGCCGAGATCCACAAAACTATGCACGGAGGCATCTTCCAGCACACCCGAACGGGTAAGAAAAGTCTGATATACAATGGTTACAAATGCGAGTATGGCGAACAGAATAGAGCTTTTCTGGGCCATCGCACTTTTACGCTGGATCAGCATGGTGTGGAGCCCGGCGGTTCCGAGGATCCAGGGTACCAGCGAGGCGTTTTCCACCGGATCCCAGGCCCAGTAGCCGCCAAACGAAAGCGTTTCGTAGGCCCAGTAGCCACCGAGGAAAATTGAGATCAGCAGGCAGAGGTTAGCGCCGAGGGTCCAGGGAAGCGCGGGGTAGATCCATTCATGGTACCGGCGTTTCCAGAGCGCTGCCAGTGCGAATGCGAACGGGATGGTCATCATGGCAAAGCCGAGGAATACCACCGGCGGGTGAATCATAATCCACGGACTTCGGAGCAGGTCATTGAGCCCGCTTCCGTCCACCGGAACAAAATCCGGGTTGGTCTGGAATATCGGGGCATCGGCCATTTCATCAGCCAGCAAACGGAACGGCGAAGCACCGAGATCAAAAAGTCCGAGTGGCAGACCCACAACCATAGAAAGTAAAAAAACCTGCGAGAGAGAAAAGAAAGTCATCACCGGAGTCCGGTAGGTATCGGGCGTCCATTTTATAACTGCCAGGCCTACCAGAAATGCTGAAAATATCCAAAGCAGAAAGCTGCCTTCCTGCCCGCTGTAAAACGCGGCGAACAGATAGATATCTTGCAGATCCCGGCTGGTGTAATTGTATACATAATAGTACTGAAACTGGTGAGTAAATATCAGATACACCAGAAGTACAATGGAAATGAATACCAACGACCCTTTCAGGATGAAAAGGAAGTTTGCGATCTGCTCAAAGTTGCGGTTGTTGTCTTTAGCAGATAAATAATACAGAACGATGGCCGCCAGACTTGAAATAAAAGCAATAATGAGGGCGGTGTTACCAACTATACCGATCATAAAAGGGAGTTTATTCTACAGAAGTAAATTCAGCTTCACTGGGATCATTGTATTTGGACGGGCATTTGACAAGCATATCGTGGCTTGTGAAAACCTCACCCCGCATAGACCCGATCACAACCAGTTCATCGGCATCTTCAAAGTTATTGGGCTTGGCTCCGGCGTATTCAACCCGGTGGGTGTTACCGGTTTCATCCTTCATATAAAAGGAGAAGGTCATATCCTCGGAGGAAAATCCATGAGGTTTATCTTCAACCCATTCGCCGATCACGTGAATACGGTCGCCGTCCAGGGTTTTTGCCTGTTCGAAATCTACATAAGAGGAAATACTTTGCGAAAGATTGTACAGTGCCAGAGAGGTAAACAGCACCATAATGGTAATGCCGATTATCAGACGTGGTTTCATAATAGCAGGTGGTTAGGAATTTTGGTCCCGGTTTTGCCGTTCCAACTGGCTTACTTTCCGATCGAGACGAACTATGAAAAATAACAAGGTAAACCAAATAAGTAAACTAACTCCGAGTACCACAAAAATGAGGTCGTTCGAAGCCAGTAACTGCATGAAGGAGCTGGAGTATTCGACTTCTTCCATTCCTTCCCAATCTTCAAATTGGGGGTCAGAGGCCCCTAAAAAAAACAGCAACAATGTAATCAACGGTTGCAACATAATTATACAGACTCGGTTTCAAGCTTTTGCTGAAGCTTTTTATAGCGATATAGAATGTCTTTCATCCACCAGCCCAACCCGATGAATCCGATGACGGCCGGGTAAAAAATCCAACGGAGCTCCGGGGCGGTAAGGTCGCTGAAAGCCGGGTTTCCGTCAGCCCCCGGATGCAGGCTTGGAAGCTGTCGTGGAATTATGAACAGTAAAAACGGTATAGTTGATGCCGCGAATATGTTGTATACCGCGGCCACTTTAGCCCGCTTTTCAGGGTCATCAAAGGCGCTTCGCAAAACGAAGTAGGCAACATAAATCATCATGGCCATGGCCGAAAGATTCAGCTTGGGCTCGGCGAAGGTCCACCACGAACCCCAGGTAAACCTGGCCCACATAGCCCCGGTTAGCAGGCCGCAAATCCCGAAAACAATACCCACCGCCGTAGCTGTTTCAGCGTGGATATCCATATCGAGGCGGCCATTGCTGAGATAGCGAATGCTGTAGACCAGCCCGGCAAAGAAGATGGCAATCATAGTGAACCACATCGGTACGTGGAGAAATAAATTCCGGGAAGTCTCCAGCAGAATCGGTATCATTGGAATATCGATCAGAAACCCTGCTGAAATCACCACTGTGAGCCAGACCGCCACAGCATATTTCCATGGACTTAATTTTATTTTCTGTTGTGCCGAAACTTGCACTTTAGCAATTAGGTTATGGTTATATAATTGACCAGGAATGCCCCCTGAGCTGCTGATGTTCCCTCATTAAACTCAAAAATACCGGCTATCGTATGAGCGGTAACGAAAAAAAATATACGCTGAAACCAAGCTGGAAAAAATTCCTTCCTCTATACGTTCTGTGCATCCTTTTAATTCCGGTTTTTGGTATCGGCTTATTCATGATGCTGTATGTAAACGCTCTGCACCGCAACTCCTTCTACCAAATCTCCGACGACCGGATTCTGATTGCCGGATACGGCAAAGAGCCGGAGTCATTAGCTGTGGCAGACATCGACTCCACACGAGTTGAGCAATCCTGGTGGGATTCCAGAGCCGGCATCGGCACCCTTGTCATCACCGTGGAAAACGATAGCCGCGAATACCGGCTGAAGGGCCTGGATGCCCCGGAAAAACTGAAATCCATCCTCGATATAGCTGTCAAAAATGAGCGGGATCGCACCGGGTTTAAAGAAGAAGTGGAGGCTCAATCCCCGGGTTACGCCCCGGGCACGATGGACCCGCTAAACGAGCTGGTGGGTATGTGGCAGCAAGGGCTGATCAGCGACGAAGATTATGAGCGGGAGAAGAAAAAGTTTGAGTGAGGCGGCAAATCATAAATCTGATTTCGTTAATCTGCTATCGTTAATCCGTTTAACCTGGTATAGATGCCTGAGTTAAAGCGAAAAGGATTGCCGATACGCCGACATCGAAGTAAAACCGGCGGATAGCAGATTAACGATTAGTGATATGTGATTTATGATTTAACGGCCCCATCCAAATATCCGCGTTCCATCCGAGGCAAACAAATCTGTTATTAGCAGCGGGCAGACAGGTTGTCAGTACTGTTAACTAATTGCCAAATCTCCTATTTTGGAGATTAAGGTTAGTCACTCAACAACACCGGGATTGCACTACTTTCTGAAATTGAGAGCATCAAATCTTTGATCAGATTAAATCAGCCCGGATTCCAACAACGGAGTTTTAATATGCCTGTCCGAATACTTACTTTATTATCTGCCCTACTGATACTATTTACGGCCTGCCGGCCGGAAGTCACCACAGAAGCCGAACCTGATCCGGCCGATAACATCCTGCAGGATGCAGCCGCACACTGGATTTCCGGCGATCGCCTCATCTGGGTTAACAAGCCGGATGCCGAACGGTTTGAAATTCGCTACAGCCCGGATGCCGGGATCATTGTTTCCGATCAGGCGGTGAGTGAAAGCCGTGCCATTTCTCTTTCAGCTGATGCGGAGCTCACAGTCGATCAGACCGACCAGTTTCGCCATATTGCCGATCAGCCCGCATTGGAAGTTGAAAAGACCCCCGGAGAGGTCCGCGAAGCCCTGCGCGGTCAGCTTATAGCCGTCGCTTATGATGAAGAGGATCGCCCGGTAGACGCTACCCGAATACAGACCCACGGGGTGATTGATGACTATTTCACCTATAGCGGGGAGCTCGGTCCTATCTACCACGATGAGGGTATAGACCTCAAACTCTGGGCACCCACGGCTCAGTCCGTTTCGCTGAAGGTGTATGATGAGGAGAAAAATCACACCGAAACAATTGCTGCCGAAACGGAACTGCCGGATAGCGGAGTATGGGAATTTCAGGGTGATCAAACCCTGGACCGCCGGTTTTACCGGCTTGAAATCGAGGTCTTTCATCCGGAAAATGATCAGATCAACACCTTCGTGGTCACCGATCCCTACTCGGTAAGCCTGGCCACCGACAGCCGTTACAGCCAGTTTGTTAATCTGGATGATGAGGACCTCAAACCTGAGGGTTGGGATGATATACGCAAAACCCAGCCCCGGCCGGTTGATATCACGGTTTACGAAGCTCACATGAGGGATTTCAGCATCATTGATGAATCCATTCCTCAAGAGCACCGCGGAACGTATATGGCCTTTGCGTACACCGGAAATGGTGACCGGGAGCTATCCCACGGGATGCAGCACCTGAAACAGCTGCAACAGGCCGGATTAACTCATCTGCATCTGCTGCCAATTAATGACATCGCCACCGTCAGAGAAGATACCGCCAACCGGGTTGATGTCTTCGATCCCTACGAAAGAATTTGCGATATCGTGGATTATCCCGGCCTGGAATCCCAATGCCACTATTATGGCGACCGCCTGATCTGGGAAGTTTTTGAGGAGCTGGCGGAAGAAGATCCGGCCACCGAAGAGATTCAGCGGCCCTACAATGATCCGGGGCGTATGGATGGTATGGCCTGGTACGACGGATTCAACTGGGGGTACGATCCCTTCCATTTTAACGCACCGCAAGGCAGCTATTCCACCGATCCGGACGGGATAAAACGCATCCTGGAAACCCGGAAAATGGTTCAGGGGCTTCATGAAATCGGCCTGAAGACCGTGGTGGATGTGGTGTATAATCACACCTTCGCGTCCGGAGTGGAGTCGCGGTTTTCGGTACTGGATCAAGTGGTTCCGACCTACTATCACCGATATGACGTTGTTACCGGCGATATCGAAACTTCGACGTGCTGCGATAATACCGCCGCCGAATTCAACATGATGGAAAAGCTGATTATCGACTCCGTAAAACTTTGGGCGAAGCACTATAAAATCGACTCGTTTCGGTTTGATCTGATGGGTCATCACCCACGTTATGTCATGGAAAACCTTCAGGACGCACTGGCAAAATTGACTCTGGATGAACACGGAGTCGACGGTGAAAACCTGTATATCTACGGGGAAGGATGGAATTTCGGTGAGGTCGCCGATGACCGGATTTTTGATCAGGCAACCCAGTTCAACATGGGCGGCACCGGCATAGGCAATTTTAACGACCGCCTGCGGGATGGTGTCCGTGGCGGTAACTTCACAGATACCGGACGCCACCAGGGGTTTGCCAACGGTCAGTTTCTCTTCCCCAACGAAGATGCGGGGGCTGATGGCGACGAGCAGCTCGAAAGCCTCTTATATGACGCCGACCGCATTCGCGTGGGAATGGCCGGCAACCTGAGCAGCTACCCCTACATCAACCGCACAGGTGAGCGTGTCGATGGCGGCACCGACATGATCGGATTCGCCGACATTCCGCAAGAGTCGGTCAACTACATCGACAAACACGACAACGAAACGCTGTGGGATAACACCCAAACCAAACTGCCCCACGATATGTCGATGGAGGATCGCGTAAGGGTGCATCTGCTGAGCAACGCGTTTATAAACTACGGTCAGGGCGTGCCGTTTTATCAAATGGGCAGCGACATACTTCGTTCCAAATCACTGGATCGCAATAGCTTTGATTCCGGCGACTGGTATAATGCGGTGGATTTCACTCTGGAACGGCATCTTTGGGGCCAGGGACTGCCCCCCGGCTGGGATAATGAAGATCGTTGGGACGAAATGCGGGAGTTTCTAACCAGCGAGGTCATCGACGTTCAACGCGAGCATATGGAACACGCCAACCAGCTGTTTCGTGAACAACTGGAAATCCGCTACAGCTCGCCTCTCTTCCGGCTTGAAACAGCCGAAGAGGTAAACCGGCGCGTAAAATTCCACAATACCGGACCCGACCAGCAGCCCGGCATCATGGCGATGAGTGTTTCCGACGGTCGGTGCGCCGGTGAGCCGCTGGATGAAAACTATGACGGCATTCTGGTGCTGTTCAATGCCGACAACGAAGAGCAAACCTTCGAACTTGAACTTGAGGATATGCGCCTGCACGAAATTCACAGGAACAGTACGGACCGCGTTGTACAATCCGCATCAGCCGGCAACGGTGAGTTTACGATTCCCGCGCTTTCTGCTGCCGTATTTGTGCGCGAGCAGGAGGATGAACAGGGTGAGTTTGTGTGTAATTGACATGATACCACAACCCTACCGCCATAGTTGTTGTTAAGCTATGGCGGAGGGGGTTCAATATCAGGATATCTGTTTAATTCTCGCTGAGATCGCTAAGGTAATCACGCAAAGATCGCGAAGGATTTAGTTGAGTTGGCGTTTTCGCAGCTTATTAATCATTTAACTGCAATCGTTTCATATTTTACACACCTCCAACTTTGCGGACTTTTGCGTTTGCCTTTTTTCTTTGCGGTCTTCGCGTGAACCCTTAGCTCCCTGATCCCGGCATTTTCGTACAGTTACCAATCAGGGATTTTCTTAATGAACGCCTGCATCTTAGTCTGCCGACCCAATCTGTGTTCACCTCACCTTTATCCGTGATAAATAAATCATCTTCCTTAAGAAGATAATATCATAGCTAAAGCCGAAGTCCGTCATTTATTTGCATGTATTTCTCATGCATTTTCCCACCACCCTTAATCATAATGCTATGCCAACCTTGCAAGTTAGGGACCTTCCGGAAGATGTTTATTTACAGCTAAAAGAGCGTGCACGACGTGAAAACCGTAGTATTTCGCAACAGACTATTTCTATTCTGCAGGAATATCTTGAGATAAATCCATCCCCAAAAAGTCGCCGAAAAGAGGTACTGGAAACTATTGACCAATTCGAAATACCAAGTGAAACCGCAAATAGTATAGATTCCGTCTCCTGGATAAGAGAAGATCGTGAACGATGATCGGTGTTTTGGAAATAAGCGCTGCAGTTGAAATACTTCTGAAGGGAAAGCATGCCCATGAATTCAGAGCAGTCATCCGGAACTATGACGCTGTATTAGCCCCGGATTTATTTAGTGTCTGTAAGTAAACTCATGATGTCATTTGGAAACAACAGGTAGTTAAGGTAAATTAGTAGATTAAGAAAAATTGGGTATTTGGCTCCATGAATTGCTTTAAACCCAATTACCTGAATTACCGAATATACTGCATCAGATATTGGCATTTTTTAAGATACTACCTGCTTTCTTACAGGCACTATTTAGCTCGGAGCTTGCAAACACATTCTGGAAGTATCATCAGTTTAGGGGGCTGTCTGTGGATAAGAGCTTATCCTGTTGTGAACTCGGGCTGGCTCTTGTTGATCAATTTGTGGATACAAGAGAAGTGTGGCGGGAAGCACTGCACGCGGCGATGAGTAACAATCATCCCGTCTATGACCTGGTCTATGTTATCTGTGCCCGAAGAAATTCAGCTACACTGGTGACGATGGACCGTAAACTAATGACCCTCGCTCAACATCTCGGGGTATCAAATTTTGAAGTTCCGGATTAG
>SLQI01000268.1 GCA_007131535.1 Balneolales bacterium
CAGAGCGAAAAAAATACATGGAGAAGCTGGATAAGTCACTCAGGGAAAAGGATACGCTATTAGCAGAAATTCATCACCGGGTTAAAAACAATCTCGCCATTATTTCAAGTTTGATAGAGCTGCATAAAAAAGATCACACTGAAGAAATCCAGGCAACGCTCAAAGATCTTCAGGCCCGTATTAAAACCATAGCGCTGGTACACGAAAAGCTTTATCAAACGGATTCATTCGGGGGTGTGGAATTATCCGATTACATAAATGAACTCGTAGACCTTGTATCTGACACCCTCACTCCGGATGATAAACGAATAACGATCAAACGGGACTTCGAAAAAATAAAGTTCGACCTGACCAATGCTGTTTCATTTGGGCTGATATGTAACGAGTTGATCAGTAATGCCTATAAACACGCATTTACTAATCGAAATGAAGGTAAAATCCATCTCGTTCTTAACAAAGACGGTAAACAAGGCATCTTTTCAGTAATGGACAACGGCACCGGGCTCCCGGAGGATTTTTCAATTAAAAAAGGAGGATCCCTTGGGATGATTCTTGTTGACAACCTTGCAAAGCAGCTTAACGGAGAGCTCTCCGTACACGCCAATGGGTGGACTGAGTTCCGCGTAACGTTTCAGGTGGAGTAGTTCGGCCTCACCCCAACTCTCCGGCCCGTTTGGCAGCTTCGGTTACCGCTTTGATCAACGTAACTCTCAATCCACCTTCTTCCAGTTTTAGGAGCCCGTCAACTGTACATCCGGCCGGCGTGGTGACATCGTCCTTCAACACAGCGGGGTGTTTGCCGTTTTTGCCAACCATCGTAGCCGCGCCAAGGCAGGCCTGAGCCACCAGACGGGTAGATGCATCCCGCGGCAGACCACATTTCACGCCGCCTTCGGCCAGGGCTTCAATGATCACATAAATAAAAGCCGGGCTGCTGGCGCTCAGTCCGGTAACCGCGTCAAAGTGTTTTTCGTCGAGAATTTCGGTTTCACCAACTGCATCAAACAGGGTTCGGGCGGTTTTTAAGTGATTACCGGTAGTGTGACTACCCGCAGCCAATACCGTCATTCCGGCACCGACCTGGCATGGAGTATTCGGCATAGCCCGGATTACCGGAACCTCTTTTTGCAGAAACCGTTCCAGCTTTTCGATGCGAACCCCGGCCATGATCGAGATCACCAGGGTCTGTTCGCCGAGCTGATCCCGGAATGACGCTATTACTTCTTCAGCATTTTGGGGTTTGGTGCAGAGAATGACAATATCAGCGCCGGTAACGGCTTCAGCATTATCACTGCCACCCCGTATACCGTATTGATCCCGGAACAGGGAGATTCGCTTTTCATTCGGGTCACTTATTTTCAGATTGCCGGTCTGGATGGTTTCGGTAGAAATCAACCGGGAAGCCAGCGTTTCCCCCATGGTTCCGGCCCCGATGATGGTCAGGTTGAGGTTAGGTTTCAAAATGTTAGGGTGAGGTTAATGTCAATGCTGAATATATCAAACAGGAAACGGCTGCTCCTGTTTGATTATTCAATAATTGAAAATTGATAGGTATTTGTGATTTGCCGTTTGGTAACCTGAAATTTCAAGTAGATACCGTTTTTATCTTACTCATCACTTCAATGACCCGATCGGTCATCTCCGTTGTGCCTAAAACCGTGTCATTTTCATCAGCAAGATCGGCACAGCGATAACCCTGACGGATAACTTCCTCAATGGCCTTTTCTATCGCATCAGCCGCATCTGCTTCATTGAGTGTATAACGCAGCATCATAGCCACCGATTGAATAGCTGCAAGCGGATTGGCAAGGTTTCTTCCTGCGATATCAGGAGCGGAACCGTGCACAGGTTCGTATAAACCATTGCCCTCACCCAGACTTGCGGAGGGCAGCAGTCCGATCGAGCCACTCAACATCGCCGCTTCATCACTCAGGATATCTCCGAACATATTTTCAGTCAGTATGACATCAAATTCGGCCGGGCGGTTAATGAGCTGCATGGCGCAATTATCCACCAGGATATGTTCAAGCTCCACATCGGGATATTCCTCAGCAACTTCATTTACTACATCACGCCACAGTCGGGAACTGCTCAGCACATTCGCTTTATCTACGGATGCAACTTTGCCTCTCCGCTTTCGGGCCATTTCAAAACCCCTGCGGGCAATTCTACGGATTTCATCTTCATCATAAGCCATGGTATCCACAGCCCGCCGTTTGCCGTTTTCATCCTTCGATTCGCCTTTGGGCTGACCAAAATAAAGGCCGCCTGTCAATTCTCGTACCACCAGTACATCGACGCCTTCAAGGCGATTCTCTTTCAGAGGCGAGTATTTTTCAAGACCGGGGTAGATGGTAACAGGACGCAGGTTGGCATAAACGCCCATTGCTTTCCGGAGTCCCAGTAAACCGGATTCCGGCCTGTCGGCGCCGGCAAGATGATCCCATTGGGGTCCGCCCACCGCACCCAGAAACACCGCATCGGCAGATTTGCAGGCATTCAGGGTTTCATCGGTAGCCGGAGTTCCATGGCGGTCATAACTCGTTCCGCCGACATCATGAGATTCCAGGTTGATCGAAAATCCATGCTGCTTTGCAACAGCATTTAAAACGTTAACAGCGGATTCCGTAACTTCGGCTCCGATGCCGTCACCGGGTAGTACTACAATATTATATTCGGGCATTTCAGAACATGTTGTTTTGACGTGCATATTCAAAGATGCCGCCGGCATCCACGATGTGAGCTACTTCACCAAGTTCGAGAAGTTCGAATTCCTCACCGGTTCGCTCATTGATCATTTTGTTATTATCCCGGTCAATCCAGGCTGTATCCCCGGTATTAAAATGTTCGGTGAGGTCTCCGCGGCTTTCGATCGGCACGACAAATCCGCCGTCGACCGCATTACGGTAAAAAATCCGGGCATAGGAAGGTGAAACTACCGCTTTCACTCCGGCTTGCTGCAGAGCAAACGGAGCGTGTTCACGGGATGATCCACAGCCAAAATTTCTCCCCGCTACGATGATATCAAATTCGGATTCAAACTGATCTTCCGGAGTAAACGGAATGCCGCCATCCGGCAGACCCGACTGCTCATCCGGTACCCCGGAAAGCGCGTAGCGCCCGTAAAACTTTTTCTCCTCCGGATCTTCCAAACTGTACATCAGATGTCCCGCCGGGATGATCTGATCGGTATCAATATTATCCCCGAGGACGAAGACTTTGCCTTTGATTGTGTTGGACATGTTGGTTGTTCGTAAATTGTTAATGTTTGTCTATCAGGTAATTAAGGTAATTAAGGTAATTGGGTAATTCGGTGTATAGCTGCCTTAATTACCTTAATCCCTCAATTCCTTAATCCCTAAACCGCATCCGCCATCGGAGTTCCCTCAGTGAGGTACTCGCGCGGGTCGGTAATTTTACCGGTGATTGCGGATGAGGCAACGGTATAGGGTGAGGCCAGGTAAACCGAGGCCTGCTTGGATCCCATCCGACCGGGGAAGTTGCGGTTAGTGGTGGAAATGCAGACTTCCTGACCGTTGAGCCGGCCGAAGGTATCGGGCGGACCACCGAGACAGGCAGCGCAGGAGGCGTCACCGATTTTTGCGCCGGCTTCCTCAAAGATGCTCCATAGGGTTTGCCCGTCAATGGTAATGGTTTTGAGATCGCGGGTGATCTCGGTAGTTGCCGGTACCACGTAGGTATCCAGTTTTACGGTTTTGCCTTTCAGAATGCGGGCGGCGGCAACAAAATCGGAAGTTTTACCTCCGGTGCAGGACCCGATATAGGCACGGGTAAGCTCGGTACCGGCGACTTCTTCGACCGTTGCCTTGTTATCCGGGGAGTGCGGTTTAGCCACCATGGGCAGCAAATCCTCACACTGGTATCTGCGCACGCTGTGGTAGCGGGCGTCAGTATCACCGAAAACCGGTTCAAACTGGGCGCTGGTGCGCTGTCGGACATAATCATAAGTCACTTCATCCGGTTCAATCACTCCGTTTTTACCACCTGCTTCAATAACCATGTTGGTCATCGTCATCCGGGACTCCATATCCAGGTTCATGATCCCGTCTCCGGCGAATTCCATGGTACGGTAGGTAGCGCCATCCACGCCGATATCTCCGATAATCTGGAGAATCAGATCCTTGGCCATCACATAGGGCGGGATTTCGCCTTCAAAAATGAATTTCATTGTCTCGGGCACTTTTACCCATAGTTTGCCGGTGCCCATGATGAATGCAGCATCAGTATTGCCAATGCCGGTGGCGAACTGTCCGAAAGCGCCGGCATTACAGGTGTGCGAATCGGTTCCGAACAGAACTTCACCGGGCCGGGTAAACCCTTCTTCGGGTAACGCAATGTGACAGACGCCCTTATAGTCTTCGCCGCCCACATCATAATAGTACGGCAACTGTTGTTCGGAAGCGAATTTCCGAAGCAGGTCTACATTACGATTGGCGTAATAGTCATTGGTGTGGATGAAATGATCCGGGATGATCACCAGCCGGTTTTTATCCCAAACCGGCGCATTTTGCCCGAATTGTTTTTTAAAAATATCAATGGCCGGCGGACCGCACACATCGTGGGTCATCAGAATGTCCACATCCACCCAGATGTTTTCACCTGCCTCTACGGACTTCCGGCCCGCGGCTTTTGCGAGAATTTTTTCAGTGAGATTCATTATGTATGTTTGGCTGTTGTTGAATTTGGTTTTTTTATGGGAGGGTTAAGGAATTGAGGTAATTAAGGTAAATGAGGTAATTGGTTCATGGCCAAAAGGCTGCTGAAAGTCCCAATTACCTTAATTCCCTAATCCCTCAATTACCTAATCTACTCCTCCCTATTCAGCATGTTCTGCATGTTATTCTGGACAAACTCGTCACCAAGTTCGGTTACTCCGTTGGTGGAGAGGTATATCAGGTCCTGATCGCTGACGATTTTTTTGCGGTCGCAGATGGAGATGAAGCCATCGTAGACACGGTCCAGTTCTTCACGGGTAAATGTGAACCCGAGTTGTTCAAGTCGGTGGTTGAGCGCTTTGCGCCCTGAGTGTTTTCCAAGCACGATATCGTTTCCTTTCTTTCCTATAGTTCCGGGGGTCATGATTTCGTAGGTGAGGGGGTTACTGAGTACCCCGTGTTGATGAATACCTGCTTCATGGCTAAAGGCATTCTTCCCGACTACGGCCTTGTTGGCCTGTAACTGCTGACCGGTAATTTCGATCAGCGTCTGGCTGGCCGGGTAGATGTACTGGTGATTCAAGTCGGTATGGCATTCGAATTGATTCTGCCGGGTATGAATCGCCATAGCCAGCTCTTCCAGCGATGCGTTGCCGGCGCGTTCTCCTATTCCGTTGATGGTGCATTCAACCTGATCGGCACCGTTTTGAATGGCCATCAGTGAATTGGCAACCGCCAGACCGAGATCGTTATGGCAGTGAACACTGATATTGATTTTGTCCCCGCCGGGGACTCGTTTGCGAATATCGGCGATAAGCTGACCGAACTCCCAGGGAACCCCATAACCGACCGTGTCCGGAATGTTTATGGTTGAAGCCCCGGCCTCCACAGCGGCGTGGATCACTTCAAACAGAAACTCGGGGTCGGTGCGGGTGGCATCTTCGGCGGAAAACTCCACATCATCGCACCAGCTTCTGGCATGGCGAACGGCTTTATCCGCTTCGGCAAGCACCTCTTGGCGGTTCATTTTGAGCTTGTGCTCCATGTGGATATCCGAGGTGGCAATAAAAGTGTGGATACGCCCTTTTTTAGCGGGAGCAACAGCTTCACCTGCACGGTCTATATCCTCTTCCCGAGTTCGTGCGAGACCGGCCACCGCAGCGTTTTCTACAGTTTCAGCAACGGCTTTGACCGCTTCAAAATCACCCTGAGAGCAAATGGGAAATCCGGCTTCGATAACATCAACCCCGAGTAGGTCCAGTTGAGCAGCCATTCGGAGTTTTTCATTCATGTTCATCCCGAAACCGGGCGCTTGTTCTCCGTCTCGCAACGTCGTATCGAAAATGGTGATTGGCTTACTCATGGTGTTGGTGTTTGGTTGGTGGATGAGGCAGGCTGCATCTCGTGCAACAAGTAGTAGCTGTAGCTGTCGACGAGTGCTTCCCAACTTGCCTCGATGATATTCTCGGAAACCCCTACGGTTGACCATTTGCGTTTGCCGCAGGTGGAATCAATAAGTACGCGGACTTTGGCTGCCGTCCCGGAGTTTTCATTAAGCACGCGTACTTTGTAGTCTTGCAGTCTCATCGCTTCGATCTCCGGAAAGAAGCTGATGAGCGCTTTACGAAAAGCCTGATCCAGAGCATGTACCGGTCCGTTGCCTTCGGCGGCCGTATGCTCGGTAGTCCCTTCAGCATTTACCCGGATAGTGGCTTCACACCGGGGTTCATTATTTTCATTTTTCTCAATCAGCAGACGAAAACCTTCCAGTTGCACCGGCTCAACCCGGTTTTCGGTGATTTTGCGAATCAGTAGATTCAGTGATGCTTCGGCGGCTTCGTAGGCGTAACCGTTATTTTCGCGATCCTTCAGCGACTGCACGATATCCGGCAGATCGTCTCCATAAGTATCCAGGTCAATACCAAGTTCATCAGCTTTGTAGCGGAGGTTACTCTTTCCGGAAAGATCCGAAACCAGTACGCGTCGTTTATTACCGACCGTCTCCGGTTCGATGTGCTCGTATGTTTTTGGAGTTTTCAGTACGGCACTTACATGAATGCCGCCTTTATGAGCAAACGCACTTCTTCCGGTATACGGCTGACGCTCATACGGCTGGAGGTTAGCCAGCTCGCTGACGAATCGCGAACATTTGGAAAGATCTTCAATTGCTTCCGCGGGAATGGTTTCCATTCCCAGCTTGAATTGAAGATTGGGAATCACTGAGCAGAGGTTTGCGTTACCACATCGCTCACCGTATCCGTTGATGGTACCCTGAACCTGTTCACACCCCGCCTGAACAGCTGCGATAGAGTTTGCAACCGCCAACTCACCGTCGTTATGAGTATGTATACCGATCGGGGCATCTATCATCCTGTCCACTTCTTTTACGGTAGCATAAACCTGGTGAGGTAACATGCCGCCATTCGTGTCGCAGAGTACAAGTACATCAGCGCCGGCCTGACGAGCAGCTTCAAGCGTGCGAACAGCATAATTCGGGTCATCCTTATAGCCGTCAAAAAAGTGTTCGGCATCATAAATGACCTCCCGCCCTTCCGCTTTGATCCGTTTAATGGATTCATAGATAAGGTGAATATTCTCTTCAGCGGTAATGCCCAGCGCATCTTTTACATGAAGCATCCAGGATTTACCGAAGATAGATACAGCCGGTGTCCCGGCTTCCAGCAGCGCATTGAGGTTAGGGTCGGTTTCAATATTTCCCCCGGGACGTGCGGTACTTCCGAATGCGACGATTTTTGCCTGACGAAAATCGTGTGCCGCCGCTTTCTCAAAGAAAGCTTTGTCCCGGGGGTTAGATCCCGGCCAGCCGCCTTCAATGTAATGGAACCCAAGGGCGTCAAGGTATTGAGCGATACGAAGTTTGTCGTCTGCAGAGAAGCAGACCTCTTCGCCCTGGGTTCCATCACGTAAGGTGGTGTCGAAGATCTTAATCGACTTTGACATGCCCGTTTGAAGTTGGTGCTTTGGTTTTGGCGATCCAGCTCATCATCTCGCGAAGTTTGCTGCCGACCTGCTCGATTTCGTGTGATTTTTCCTGTCGGCGCATCGCCTCCATTCCGGGACGACCGGCCTTGTTTTCCAGAATCCACTGCCGGGCAAAACTGCCGTCTTGCACTTCATTGAGAATCTGTTTCATCCGCTTGCGGGTATCTTCATCGACGACTCTGGTGCCGCGAGACATCCCGCCGTACTCGGCCGTGTCGCTCACGGAATAGTACATCCCGGCGATCCCGCCTTCGTAGAGCAGATCCACAATGAGTTTCAACTCATGGAGGCATTCGAAATAAGCGATTTCCGGTTTGTAGCCCGCTTCAGTGAGGGTATCAAAACCCGCTTTGATCAGTTCGCTGACGCCGCCACAAAGAACAGCCTGCTCACCGAACAGATCCGTTTCGGTTTCTTCCTGGAAGGTGGTTTCAATTACACCCGCACGGGTACCGCCAACGCCCTTGGCATACGCCAGAGCCGTTTCTGTAGCCTTGCCGGTCGCATCCTGATAGATTGCAAACAGACAGGGAACACCCTGACCCTGTTCGAACACCCGGCGCACCAGATGACCCGGACCTTTCGGGGCAACCATAAAAACATCCACATCTTCCGCCGGTCGTACCTGGTTAAAATGGATGTTAAAGCCGTGCGCGAATGCCAGTGCAGCACCGGACTTCAGATTAGGTGCCACTTCGTTTTGATACACTTCGGCCTGAACTTCGTCCGGCATTAGAACCATCACGATATCAGCCTGCGAGACAGCTTCAGCCACGGAGTAGACCGATAGCCCGTCATCAGCGGCTTTTTTGCGGGAGGAGCTTCCTTCTCGCAGTCCCACGACGACCTCCACGCCGCTGTCATTCAGGTTTTGGGCATGAGCGTGTCCCTGGCTGCCATATCCCAGAACGGCTACGGTTTTGCCTTTTAGCAGATCCAGGTTGGCGTCGTTGTCATAATAGAGTTTCATGAGTTGTTACTTTTGTTGCTTATTTGTGATTTGATTAAACCGCAAAGACGCTAAGGTCGCTAAGAGGGGGTATAACATCTTTGCGCACTTTGCGCCTTGGCGGTTTCATCATTTCATGTCTGTAATGTGATTTTCGGAGCTGTTTCGAATTCGCGTTTCATGGCAACCGATCCGGTTCTGGCGACTTCGATCAATCCAAATGGGCGGAGCATACTGATAGAGGCATCGACTTTATCCCGGCTTCCGGTAGTTTCCACCGTAAGCGTATCCTCACTGATATCCACTATCTTGGCGCGGAAGATGTTGGTTACTTGCATGATTTCAGATCGCTTCTCCTCCGGTGCCTCCACTTTAATCAGCGCCAGCTCCCGCTCCACGAAGGATTCAAAAGTGAGCTCACGAACTTCAATTACATCCACCAACTTCTCCAGCTGACCCACAATTTGTTCGATGATATGCTGATCGCCTTTGGTGGTAATAGTTACCCGCGCCGTATTCGGCTCCTCGGCCTCACCCAGGCTGATGGTTTCGATGTTGTACCCGCGTCCGCTGAACAGGCCGACAATCCGCGGCAGCGCATTAAACCCATGCGCTACGGTCAGCGTCAGCGTGTGGACGATGGGACGTTTGATGTCTCTGCCGGCTTCTTGTGCGATTTGTTTGGTCATTTTTGGTAATTGGGTAATTAAGGAATTCAGGTAATTGGGCAAATAGGTAATTAGTAGATTAAGGTAATTGAGGAATTAGGATTACTTAGGTCTGTCATATATCCTTAATTACCTTATTTACCTCAATTACCCATGTACTGGTACTTCGGTATCCACCATATCATGTACCGCCGCCCCTGGCGGGATCATCGGGTAGACATTTTCCTCCTGCTCTACGCGGACATCCATAACAACCGGTTTGTCATTGATCTGCATCGCCTTCTGCATGATCTCACGGTATTGTTCCGGTGTTTCAGCACGCATACCTACAGCCCCGTAGGATTCAGCCAGGGCAACAAAATCCGGATTGCCGCTTTCAAGATGAGAGTGCGAATACCGGCCTTCGAAGAAAAGCTCCTGCCACTGGCGGACCATCCCGAGGTAGTTGTTATTCATGATGACCACTTTAACCGGGATGTTGTAGGCCACGGCTGTTCCAAGCTCCATCGCTGTCATTTGGAAGCCACCGTCGCCGGTAATACAGACTACATCACGATCGGGACAGGCTACTTTGGCGCCGATACCGGATGGGAAACCGAAGCCCATCGTACCGAGCCCACTTGATGAGAGCCAGCTTCGCGGATGGTTGAATTTGTAATATTGCGCTGCCCACATCTGGTGCTGCCCGACGTCAACGGTTACAATAGCTTCGCCCTTTGTGATTTCTGACGTCATTTCCATGAGGTGCTGCGGGGCGATCCCGTTTTCCGGCTTGTTGTAGCGAAGCGGGTGGTTAGCTCTCCATTCATCGATCTGTTCGTACCAGTCATCAAGCTCAAGTGGTTGAACGAGTTGATTCAGCTGTTTCAGAACAGATTTTGTATGTCCGATGATGGGTACTTCAACCTGCACATTCTTATTGATGCAGGATGGGTCGATATCAATGTGAATCTTTTTGGATTTGGTGGAGAACTCATCCACTTTGCCGGTAACCCGGTCATCAAACCGAGCGCCGACCGCTACCAACACATCGC
>SLQI01000443.1 GCA_007131535.1 Balneolales bacterium
CCGCGTGTGCAAAGGTTGCACGAGTGCATTAGCAGGCGTTGTAACGATGGTAAAGGTATACCGCGCCTCACCGTTCGGGTCCTCCCATTTATCAAAAAGGCCGGCAATGCCGAAAATTTCATTGTTTAGCAAGCGGATGTAAAACGGCAGCTCGACGCTTTCCAGCTGCTTCCATTCATAAAACCCGTTAGCCGGTATGATGCAGCGCTTGCGCTGGTAAGGTTTCTTGTACTCGGCTTTTTTCTCAAGATCTTCGCAGGGTGCATTAAAAAGCTCTAACGCTTTTGAATCATCCGCAGACTCCCTTGGAATGAGCCCCCATTGTAAAGCTCCAATGCCTTTTTCTCTGGTTTTACTCATTAAAACAACCGGCATAGTGGCACCGGGAGAAACATTATAGTTTGGGGCAAAACTGTCTTCGGCACCCTCTCTGGTTTGAGCTCCGAAATGTTCTTCAACTGCTTTTCTATCCGAATACAGCGCATATCGTCTACACATAATCGTAAATTTTCTTTTATTATTTGGCGGATTTCGAAGCGGAAACTTCTGCTGATATACGGTACTCTATACGTTTGGTGAACCTAATCAGACCTTTTGAAAGACAAATGGTTAAATAGGCTATCAGCGTTCCGCAATCGGTAGTATTTCCACGAATTCCCATCAACGTATAACTATCCAAAGTTAGTAAAAAAATGTGGATGTCCTATGAATGAAGCCCGCTCCCGAATTTCTGTCTTCACAAACCCTGATGACGGGCGACCCAGAGCCGGATGGCGGCTTTTGCTTCAGCTATTTGTGCTCATCATTTTACTTACCTTCTGGCAGGTTGCTTTACAAGGCTGGCCCGGTGAGGGGCATTTGCTCTATCTGGTATACGGCGGATTCATCACCCTGAGCGTTTGGATTGCAGCACATTTATTTGATCGGCGAAAACTCCAGGAATACGGCCTGAAAATTACTCGTCAATGGTTTCGCGAATGTTTCTTCGGCGTTTTGATCGGATTTGCTGCCATGAGCCTGCTCTTTGCCATCTACTGGTCAGCCGGTTGGGCGGAATTTAACGGCTGGGGATGGGAGCGAACGCACAGTCACAGCTATATCCTGATGATCACCGGTTACCTGGTTATGATGATGGCTGTCGGCTTTTATGAAGAACTTTTATTCAGAGGCTATCAGACCAAGAACCTTGCTGAGGCCCTCCAGGTTGGCCGGTTTGATTATAACAAAGCTGCGTTTGCTGCGGTTTTCATCACTTCGGTATTTTTCGGGGTGATGCACTACTGGAACCCCAACGCTTCGCTAATTTCAACCTTCAACATCACCGTGGCCGGTATCATGCTGGGCCTTCCCTATATTCTAACAAACAGTCTGGCTCTTCCCATCGGACTGCATTTCAGCTGGAATTTTTTCCAGGGCGGGGTTTTTGGGTTCCCCGTCAGCGGCAACCCTCCCAGGGAGTCTGTTATTCAAGTCGTTGTTGAAGGGCCAGAGCTGCTTACCGGTGGAAGATTCGGACCGGAAGGCGGTATTGTTGGCGGATTCGCGATTCTTGTACTGACCGTCGTCATTCTTGCCTACTACCGGCAACTACCTGCGCCAAAAGCCACAGCTGCGTTTACGCAACCTCCGGAATAGCCCGGATATAATGAAAATTAGGACAGTAAATAAGAGAGTGTAGTCGAATCCGTTATGAAAAAGAATACGGGTTGATGAAATCGATCCAATTGATCTTTTCAGGAAAGTCATTTCTAACTTGTAAAGGTTCTGTTGCTCTTTCTTAAACAAGAGATCGAATATGTTAACTTTCAGTGTGGCATACTTTTAATCATCCCGTATTTATCATAGTTTATCTAATTGTTCTTTTCCAACCTGAAAACTGTGTTCCTTTGACGAACCGGCAGCACTTTACGAACTGATTTCAGCGTAAACGAACATTGCTCTATTACGATATATATCAATACGTGGCAATGCTTTCACAGACAGCCTATTCATCACGCATTTGTGCGATTTGTTGGCTTTCAGGATGCTGCTCGCAAAGGTCTAATTAAAACGCTGCGACGCCGCCTGGTTTAGGGTGATACAATCACGAGGCAGTGGCGCGCGAATTTTTCAATCAAAAAGAGATTTTTTAAAGTGAACGAAACAGAAACTGCAGTACAAGAAATTTCTTCCTTTTCAGACTTTAACCTTACACAGGAAGTTATCGATGGCCTAAATGATGTAGGCTTTGAAAAACCGACAGAAATTCAGCAGAAATGCATCCCTCTGATTCTCGAGGGCAAAAATATACTTGCTTCCGCCTCTACCGGTACGGGAAAAACGGCAGCTTTTGCCATCCCGATTCTCAATGAGGTATTTAAAAACCGAAAAAAAGCCATTCAGGCTTTGATTATAACCCCGACCCGGGAGTTGGCTCAACAAGTAGATGAGCAATTCTGGAGTATGGGTTATCATGCGGATATTCCCACCGCTACCATTTATGGCGGGGGAGATTGGGGCGTTCAGGATAAAGCGCTATCCAATAACGTCAATATCATCACAGCTACCCCCGGGCGATTGATGGATTTTATGAAAGTGAAA
>SLQI01000252.1 GCA_007131535.1 Balneolales bacterium
ATGGCTCCGGATATAAGCTCGGCCGGCTCTGTTTCGACCGGTCAGTCTCCCGGATACAAAGCCGGCCTGACGCTCGAGTACCAGATAACCCAACGATTCTCCGTTTCGACCGGCCTGGTGCAATCGATGGTAAGGTATGGTTCGGACAGCCCCGCTGACTATTCTCTTCCGCCTCAAATGTATGAAACAACAGTACCGGACGGTGTTACCGGTCAGTGCCTGATACTGGATGTTCCCATAACCCTGAAATACAACGTATTTGACTTCGATCAGTACCGGATTTTTGCCACGGCCGGCCTTTCATCTTATATCATGTTGGATGAAGCTTATACCTTTAGTTATGATGATTACGATTCGGCAACCGACCTGACCTGGAGCGAACGTACCGGCACCCGGCACTGGTTCAGCAACGCTGGTTTTTCTGTTGGTCTTGAACGTGACCTGCACCCCAACTGGAGCTTGAGAGCTGAACCTTTTATTCGGCTGCCGCTCAGTGAGGTTGGGCAAGTAAATGTCCGCCTGTATTCAATAGGCAGTTTTTTCTCGGTTAATTATCGCCTGTAATTCCACTCGCTCACCACCCCGCCCTATGAATGTCTGCATCGACACAACCACCTGTTCGGGCGCCTATTCCGGCACCGGTGTGTATACCGCAAGTCTCCTCAAGTCCTTAAGGCGCATCAACAACGTAGATCACCTCACGCTCATGGGAGGGACTTCAGCATCATTAACCGAATTTGGAGACCGGCATCTTTACAAGCACCTTTCATCCTGGCATAAACTGATCCAACTGCATCTGCATGGCAATCTCCCCAACATTCAGGCTGATATTTCATTCTTTCCGAATTATTTCATTCCGGCTGAGTGGAGTATCCCGTCCGTAGTCACCATTCATGATCTGTCGTTTATCACACACGGACACTACTACACCCGCCGTATGCGGCTATTTTATAGTCACATGGTCCGCAGATCCATCGAACAGGCGGCTCAGATTCTTACCGTTAGCGAAACCACCCGCAACGCCCTGTATCAACATTTTCCTGATCTGCGGGCGCCGGTCATCGTCAATCCGCCCGGAAGCCGGTTAGGCCCCCGTCAACTTCCGGAAGATACCGATTCCCCCTACCTGCTGTATGCCGGCAATATCGAGCCGAAAAAAAACATCCTGGCCATGATGGAGGGATTCCGCAGGGCTGATATGCAGGATGTAACCTTGAAACTCACCGGCAGGTTACATGCTCCGGCGGGATTCCGCAAGCAGTTTTGGGATCAAATCCGCAGCACCCCGAATATCGAGTATACCGGTTATATAGATGAGACATCGCTTTCCGGGATGATGGATCAGTGTATCGGGCTGGTGAACCTGTCTCATGTCGAGGGATTTGGACTGCCGGTTCGGGAGGCCATAGAGAAAAACAAACCGGTATTAATCTCCACAGACCCCGCTTTAACGGAGTTGGGCCGGGATGAGGTTATTCAAACGGAAGCAGATCATCCCGGCAACATTGCCGTCGGGTTTCAAAGGTTTATCAAGCATATCATCCAAACACCTGAAGTCCGGTATTCCCGCCGGCCGGGATGGTCTGAGTTCAGGCATCATCTGGAGTCGACCATTAGTTCGGTTCATCGGCGGTACTGCCCGCAACTCCCCACTACCAAAGTCTCGGATAACCGGATACAGCAGGCTATCATCGAAGGGGCAGCCTATGCTTCGGTGTTCAAAGCTCCGGTAGCAATACCTCAACTGTATCAGTTGCTGTACCGGGTTTCGTGCTCCTATCAGCAATATAAGGCGCAGCTTCGGAAGGTGGTGTCGTCACATAAGGAGATACACTCCGACGGCCGATATATCTGGTTTGATCATTCGCTCAATCCCACCCTGCATCGGCATAATCATCTGACTCCAAACCGTGAATTCCTGGGTGATCATAACGGTACCATACAACTGCTCTCCCGGCTGCCCGGGGTTCGCGGTTTATTTTATTCGGGAGGATCGGCGCACGGCTCGGGACTACATCAAAGGGATATCGATTTATTCGTCGTTGCCCGCAGCCACATGGTCTGGATTGCCTATACGCTGATCCGGCTGCTTGTCCGCCTCAGACGCAGACAACCCACCATCTGCACCAATTATCTGGTCGATCAAGAGGCGCTGCCCATCACATATCAACAGGATTATTTTACGGCTTTTCAGCTTGTTCATCTCCGACCGGTCCCCGGCTGCCGGTCTTGCCCGGATATCCAGTCCGCCAACGGCTGGATCTTAGCGTATTTCCCGAATTATCCATTGCCCGCGCCACCACCGAAGCAGCCAGCTCTCAGAGCTTCCCGGATTCTGAAGCTAATCAATCTGGCTCTGATGCATCTGTGGACCCGGCGATGGCACAAAATGAATTGCCGAAACCTGCAGGGCGGCATGATGTGGGATGCCCATCGCATCAAACTGCACCCCAATGACAACCGGCCTTATATATACCGGCGGTTTAAAGAGATTCTGCACGGTATGTCCAAAAGGTTCACCCCAGAAAAAGCCAAACAAACTTTTACGCAGCCCTAATCAATAAATCATGATTATTCAGATCGGTCCGGCCTATTACATGTACTTTGATCCTAAATTATGGGAAGCCCGGCAGCCCTACCCTCCGTTGGGCACCCTGTATGCGGCCTCCGTGCTCAGGCAATCGGGGCATCTACCGATTCTTTTTGATGCCACGCTGGCCCGGTCTGAAAAAGAGTGGGAGGATAAGCTCGCACAAAGCCGGCCCGATCTTGCCGTCATCTACGAAGATAACTTCAACTATCTTTCTAAAATGTGCCTGCTGCGCATGAGGCACGCTGCCCTGAATATGATTGAGGCCGCCCGGCGCCGGAATATTCCCGTGGTCGTCTCGGGTTCTGATGCGGCCGATCACGCCGAAACCTACCTTAGCCACGGAGCCGATTACGTCATAATCGGCGAGGGGGAACAGACTTTAGCGGAGCTTGTAAACCTGATCGAATCCGGCCGGGAGGAGGAAGCCGCTGAGGTTGACGGGCTGGCTTATTTAAACAACGGAGTGGTATTCAAGACCCGGCCCCGACAGAATATCCGCAAGCCGGATACCCTGCCCTTTCCGGCCCGGGATCTGGCAGATATGGACCACTACCGCGATATCTGGATATCCAATCACGGCTACTTTTCGCTCAATATGGTGACGGCTCGAGGGTGTCCGTTTCACTGTAACTGGTGTGCCAAACCCATCTGGGGTCAGCGTTATCACACGCGCAGCCCGAAGAACGTCGTGGAAGAAATGGAGCAAATCAAAAATGACTTTGCGCCTGACTACCTCTGGTTCATGGATGATATCATGGGGATGAAACCCAGCTGGCTGGTTGAATTTGCCGGATTGATCCGCAAAAAAGAAATCAACATCCCCTTCAAATGCCTTAACAGACCGGATTTGTTGCTGCGTGAAGGCATTGTGAATTCACTTGCCCGCGCCGGCTGTGACATGGTGTGGATCGGAGCCGAATCCGGATCGCAAAAGATTCTGGATGCCATGGAAAAAGGTACCCGGGTTGATCAAATTGATGAAGCGACCCGGCTGCTCAGAGACCACGGCATTAAAACCGGCTATTTTCTGCAGTACGGCTACCCCGGCGAAACTACCGAAGACATCGCTCTCACCCTTGAGATGATACGCCGCAATCAACCTGATGATATTGGTATTTCGGTTTCCTATCCGCTGCCGGGCACGAAGTTTTATGATTCCATCAACGAGCAGCTGGGTTCCAAACAAAACTGGTACGACTCCAATGATATGGCAATGATGTACGAGGGTCCGTATTCCACACCCTTCTACCGGAAACTGCATACGATCACGCATAATGAGTTTTACCTGATCAGCAAGCGTGATGAAGTGGTGCAGTCGCTGACCCGTCCGCGATTGAGCAACTGGAGATCCATCGCAGGATACTTGAAAAGAAAACTTTTACTGCCCCTGCAATGGAGGCAGCTTCGCCGGCTTTCAGGCAACCCGGCAAATACGTTCACCCCGCCGGATAACCGGCTCTCCCGGCAGCAGGCGGCCACTCCAACTCACTAATCGCAAACCCTCCGTTGAGATGAAAACTTCCGCTACGCATCCTCCTCCTTTTGATTCCCTCGCCGATTCGTTTGATGATGAACTGCCGGACAGCCGGCTGCTCCGCAAGCGCATTTGGCATCATCTCCCGGATTATCTGAACAACTGCCGCCATCTGCTGGAACTGGGCTGCGGCACCGGGGTGGATGCGCTTCAGTTCGCCGAACGCGGTATTAAAGTTACCGCAACCGACAGTTCTCCGAAGATGTTAAGTAAACTCAGAGAGAAAGCCGGGCGTCACCCTCAGGGTGTGTACATCACTCCCCGCTTGCTCGATATGAATCACCTTCCGTCTGCCCGTGATTTTATAGCTGAAATTGAATCATCTCCGGAAGGCTCTGCATTGCGGTATGATGTGGTGTTCACCAACTTCGGCGCTATTAACTGCGTTGGCGACCTCAATAAACTGGCCGGATTTTTATGGGATGCGCTGAACGAAAACGGGTACTTTATCGCCGTGGTCATGAACCGGTGCTGCCCGATTGAAATCGCCTACCATCTTCTTCGCCTTCAACCGAAAAAGGCCTTCCGGCGGTTTACCGACGGCCGGCCGGTATCTCTTGGGAACGGAGAATCCGTCGAGGTGTGGTACCCAACGCCCCGCGCATTCTCCCGGCAATGTACCCCGTATTTTACCCGGGTTGCAACGTATGGAGTCGGGGTATTTCTACCTCCACCCTATCTGACCGGCAAAATTGAGCAAAAAGAACGGTTGCAGTCCGCACTCTTCCGTCACGAATCCAGGATTGCGGACCTGTATCCCGCTACCGTTATGAGTGATCTGTATCTGATCGTTTTGCAGAAAGCTTCCGGCAAAAAGGATTAGCAAACTCAATTTCCGACGGATTGAACCATCATGAAACTTCTTCATCATACCGACCGGACCCGCATCTACAAACAAGGTTCATACGTCATAAAAACACATACGGATAAACCGGAACGACTCATCCATGAGCAGCAATCTCTTGTGGATTTGCATCTGACCACCGGTACCGTTCAATGCGACGGGTGGTCGATCCGCGTAAACGTTCCCGTACGGGTTTCAAGCCGTCGCAGGTATTTTGTGGTCAGGTGGGTAGAGGGTATTCCCTATAATCGCCTAAGCTCCTTTGAGACCGCGCTGCAGTGTGAACGATGCATTGCGGAATGGTACCGGCGATTGCTGGAAAGCTCCAAGCGACAAACCGGCTTCTATCTGCTGCACGGGGATTTGAACAATGAAAATATCCTCATCAATCAAAAAGATCGAACCATCCATATTCTTGATCCCGGCAGGCTGAGCGGGGGGATGGACGCGCTGCACACCGATATCATTATGAAGCTGATGTCCAACATCCGGCTCTGCAGTTACCGGCCGGTCAGGTTTTACAAATTAAATTCCGTGTTTCTGGATCACGCCATACGACCGGCAGCAGGCCGTATACATCCGGTTCGGTTCGCCCGAAATCTGCTGGCGTTTCTGTATAATATCATCCCCCGTCTGTACAGAAACCGTAATTACCGGGAGATATTTATTTTCCCGATTATTGCTGTGGGGGTGTTTGGAACCGTCTTCTTTCATTGGTGGAATGGTTTTTTAACCGCAAAGGTGCAAAGGGTGTTAAGGGTTTGAGTGGTGATTTTTAAAGCTATACAATCAAATTCCTCGGCGTCTCTCAGCGTATAACTCTGCGCCTCTGCGGTTCCTCTTTTCTTCCCTTTGCTACCATGCCGACAACCCGGCTACGCCGGACAGCCGGCTTCTGGTTCCTCCAAATAAAAAAGCCTCAAAACCTTGTGTTGGGATCACATGATTTTGAGGCTTGTGCGGAGAGAGAGGGATTCGAACCCTCGAGAGGGGGTTGCCCTCTACTCCCTTAGCAGGGGAGCGCTTTCGACCACTCAGCCATCTCTCCGGTCGAAGAACAGCAAATATACAAACCGTTCACTGCGGAGTCAACGCTGATCATGCATTTTGATTGTCGCTCAGAGCGTAAATCTGTGCCAGATTTCGACCTTCCTGCGCATAATCCATGCCATAGCCCAGCACGAACCGGTTGGGAATCTCAAAGCCAACATAGTCCAGATTCACATCATATTTAGTGGCCACTTTTTTATGCAGCAGGGTAACTACGGAGATCGACTCCGGATGGCGTTCTTTCAACTTGTTGATCATAAAACTCATAGACAGACCGGTATCTACGATATCTTCCACCAGGATCACATGCCGGCTTTCGATATCTGCGTCCAGTTCTTTGCGCTCGGTAACTTTGCCGGAGGAGACTTTTTCATCTCCATAGCTGCTGAGTTTGATAAAATCCACCTCGCAGGAAATTGACAGGTGGCGCATTAAATCCGCCAGAAATATGTAGGCGCCGTTGAGGATGCCGATCAGGATCGGCCGCTTGCCTTCGTAATCCTCATCTATCTGCCGACCTAACTCCGCAATTCGTTCATCAAGCTGACTTTTGGATATATACAGGTCAAACTTCTCATTATTACATATTACATGATCGGGCTTGTACACAGTCAATTCAGTTTGGTTATCAGTAGAACGGTTCGGGTTGATTCATCACAACGAACCGGTTCCGCGAGAACACCGGTCCGTTTGTGTGAGGGCGGAAAGATAATGGCATATATGGTTTGATCAAATCCCTGAAGCACCAAAGCCGCTGATTTTTCCACAGAAGATATTTTTTCATCCGTCAATACATCGGAAACGTTTTTGCGACCTCGCATACCCAGGGGCTGGATGGCGTCTCCCGGTCGCCAGGTGCGCAGGGTTACGGGGAACCTGAGGCGGTCCCAGTTCAGCTGCAAATTCTCATCACCGAACGGCACCGGGCCGGCTTTCCGGAATTCGAACATTTCCGACTTCCAGCCGTTTTGCAGCCGGTCTTCGGTCAGAAATTCACTCCAGTATGCGCATTTAACCGGCGCTTTGGTGAGGACCAGCTCCTTCCGATCTACTTCAATAAAAAAATCATCATTGAGCTGCAGCCGCCGCCCCGTTTGCAGTTTTTGCAATTCATCAAGCCGCTCATACCGGGTGCGGGCCACTTCTCCGCGTATACCATGGCGATTCAACCATGCGGAAAATACCGACCGCCGCGCATGTTCCGGCAGCCGAAAAAAAGCTTCACGTTCCAGATTCCCGGCCTTAGTCAAAACAGATTCAAGGGTCATGGTACTGAGTTCATTGATTTCCTGTGCATATTCCGGCAAACGTGCCAGGTTTTGCGGCCATCCCGGAAACAGGCGATCCAGTTCGGATACCATCTCGTTCCGTATGAAATTGCGCGCATAGCCGCTTTCAAGATTAGAAGAGTCCACCGCGTAGGGCAGGTTATGTTCAGCCAGGTAAGAATCGATAGCGGTTTTGGGAGTGTTACGCAAGGGGCGCCCGATGAAGCCGGAAACCTCCGGAATGCCCTGCCATCCTGAAGGATGCGTGCCGCGAAACAGCTGTAATACCAGCGTCTCAAGATGATCATTCAAATGATGTGCGGTAACGATCATTGCGGCATCCTCGTCCTTTCGGAGCTCGTGGAAGAACTCATACCGAACCTCTCTGGCCCAGTTCTGGAAATTGCCTTTGGCTTCCTCCGGATTCATTTTTTTGAACAGGTATTCAATCCCCCGCTGTTCACAAAACTCACGAACCAGCTGTTCCTCCTGCCGCGATTCCTCCCTCTTTTGGTAGTTCACATGGGCCGCAACGGGGATGCGGCCGCTTTGGTGCAACAAGTGTAACAGGGCCATGGAATCCGGTCCGCCGCTGCATCCGACAATGAGTGCGGCCTGAGGTTCAATATTCCGGTTCGTTAGCCACTCATTAATGATCTGCTGCAAACTCATGAACCCGCACCTGTTCGTGCGTAAATACTTTAATATTGAAATCTTCATCCAACACGCAAAGTCCACCCTCTTCATTCACCCCCAGCAACTTATAGGTGGAGCTCATTACATCTTCGCCTTCTCTGAGATGCACCCACTCGCCATAACCATACAGAGACCGGTTCATTTGTCGCAAAAACCGGGTTTCTCTGGCTTCCCAGTGTTGGTAATTGTTTTCAATTCGGGTCAGCAGTTGTGCGAGTAGAATTTCTCTGGCGGGTATGGGATATCCATTTGCGATGTTACCAATTGAACTTGCCGTATTTTTCAATTCTTCCGGCATATCCTGATGTTCCACGTTGATACCGATACCGGTGAGGATCCGCTCTACTTTGTTGCCGCTAAACGAAGCTTCTGTAAGGATTCCGCCGATCTTATGACTCCCGGCATATATGTCATTGGGATACCGTAGATAGACCGGTACCGAAACACATCCGGTCACCAATTCCGCAACCGAGTAGGCACATGCCAGCCCCAGGGTTTTCAGGCAGGTATTTCCCACCGGTTTAAAAACGGCTGTAAAGGTTAGGTTGGCACCCGGTTTACTCTGCCAGCCTTTGCCGTACTGGCCTTTCCCAAGCGTTTGTTCGTCACACAGACACACCAGCCCGTGCGGAGTATGGCGGGGTTGTTTTGCGGCAAGATAGGAGTTCGTGGATTCGAGTTGATCAAAATACCAAAAATGTCGACCCAGCCAGCCGGTATTTAGATTGGTGGAAAAAGTATGTGTATCAAATTGATGTAACATGCCGGCAATATACAAAAAAAGGCCCCCATTTCGGAGGCCTCAAAGATTATGATCTACTACATCTATCTGTCTTGCGATCAATTATCTACGCGAAGCAGCGAATCTTCGGATCCAAACGGATTGGGCACATACCCATCAGCCTGATCATCATTTTCCCATCTCTCGTTATCGATAAAATATCGGAAACGGGCTTCTGTACCGGGTTTAACTCGTACGGTAGTTTCCCAGCCTCCGTTTTTCGGCTCCAGTTTATTCGCGTTAAAATCCCAGTCGTTGAAATCTCCAACGACAGCGACATCTTTTTGCGCCCATTGTTCAGGTATACGAAAAGTTACCTTGCATACAGTGCGTTTCGGGGTGAATTCTTTCTCAACCATAGTCTAAATAAATATTAAGGTACTCTGTTAGTGACTGAATAGATAATATACGGTTTAAATTGGTTAAATAGCATAGCATTTATACTCTAATTATCATAGCAAAGACCACCATCTCTTATAAAAATTAAACCGTACCACATAGAATACATTATACATTTAAACCAGTAAACGCTTCCCGGTACTACCTAATAAAGTAAAATCATCACCTCGCTAAAAAATGGTTAGGATTGATAACTAAACAGTCTTCATATTCGGGGCGACAGGATTAGAATCATATAAATCACATATCACTTATCGTTAATCTGCAATCCGCCGGATTTACTTCGATTTCAGCGCATCGGCAAACCAATTTGCTTTACCTCTGGAATCTACGCCGGTTTAATCGGATTAACGATAGCAGATTAACGAATTCAGATTTTTGATTTACCCCACCCCCCAATCACAAATCGACCATCTGCTATCCGCCCGACCTTTCATTGAATTTTACCCAGTTATGGATTAGCTCATCGACCTCCTGCGTGGTTTCAGCCAGATTCATACGCTCAGCCCACACCTTCATATCTTCAAAAGTCATGCTGCGCAATAGTTTTTTGACATGTATAAGATTGGGAGTTGCCATACTTAATTCATCAATCCCCAACCCTATAAATAAAGCCGCTATCATTGGATTGGCTGCCATCTCCCCGCATATTCCTACCGGACGATCATACTTATGCGCTGCTTGAACGGTATTGGCGATCATTTTCCACACCGCCGGATGCAGCTGTCGGAATAAGTTGGAAATTCTGGAGTTGCCGCGATCCACAGCCAGCAAAAACTGGGTGAGATCGTTAGTCCCGATACTCAAAAAGTCGGAGTGTCGAGCAAACAAATCCGCCTGGATCGCTACCGAAGGCACCTCTACCATCACCCCCACTTCCACTTCGTTTCCCACATTGCAGTTGCGGTACTGAAGTAAATTGTACATGCGATCGATCTCAGTTCGAACTTCCACCAGTTCCTCCAAACTGCTAACCATAGGCACCAATATCCGGATCTGCCCTGGAAATTCGGCCGATGCGCGCAATATTGCTTCCAGTTGAGCTCTCAGAAGATCACGCCGATCCAGCAAAACCCGGACTCCACGCCATCCCAGAAACGGGTTGGCTTCCTTGGCATC
>SLQI01000299.1 GCA_007131535.1 Balneolales bacterium
AGCCCAATTCTCTGGACCTGCGTCTCGGTCCGGTAGCCTACCGGGTTCGGTGCAGCTTTTTACCGGAGAACGACTCTGTGGAGCAGAAGCTCGAAAAACTGACTCAGCACTCGTTTTCCATAGAAGACGGAGCTGTGCTTGAGCCGAATTGTACCTACATCATTCCGCTTCTTGAAGAGCTGAAACTCCCGGGCAGTGTTACCCGTACCGGAACCCGGCCGACCGGCGAAATACCTACGGTTTTTGCCGATGAACATATTACCGCGCGAACCAATCCGAAAAGTTCTACCGGAAGGCTGGATATTTTTACCAGGGTGATAACCGATTACTCTCATAGGTTTGAGGAAATCCCGGCCGGGTATCACGGTCGTCTCTATTTGGAGGTCGTGCCCAAGTCATTTTCAATCCGGGTCAGGACGGGGCAGCGGCTGAACCAGCTTCGCATCCGCCATGGTGCGGCCTACTTGAGTGATCAGGATATCATGATGACTCATAAACAGTATCCGATTCTACTTGATGAAAAGGGGAAAGCACTACCGGTGGATCAGCTGAAGCTGGGCAATGGATTGTTCATGAGTGTAAGTCTGAAACCCGGTGAAGATAATATCATCGGCTATAAAGCCCGCAAACACCGGGATGTAATTGATCTGGAGCGGATCGATTATTACAATATCAACCGGTTTTGGGAACCGATATACGCCAATCAGGAGGATTTTCTCATTCTCGAACCGGAAGCATTTTATATTTTTGCCTCACGAGAACAGTGTCGTATTCCTAATCATCTTGCCGCGGAGATGGTACCCTACGATACCGGCTCGGGGGAACTCAGAACTCATTATGCCGGTTTTTTTGACAGCGGCTTTGGCAACGACCCCGACCATCCGGGAGCCAAAGCGGTTTTGGAAGTGAGGTCGCACGATGTCCCGTTTTTGGTAGAAGACGGACAGACGTTTTTCAGGATGATATTCGAACCCAATACGGACCTTCCGGAATTCGTTTACGGAACAGCCATCAAAAGTAACTATCAGAGTCAGGGACTTAAGCTAAGCAAGCATTTTAAAAACAAGTAATATGAGAAGACGGACGGTCACAAGATGTGTCTGTCATAAGCGCAAATTTACCGAGTTAAAACAGTTAGCTTACGTACAAAAACTAAACTCGGTAGAAGATATGATGGCACTTCGCCTTGCCGGATGCGGTTGCGGAATCTGCCGCCCCTATATTGCTAAGATGCTGCGTACCGGCGAAGTAGAATTCGCCCCGGGCGATGTTGATGTGGAAGATCGATGAATCTGTTTTTCGTTCCTGTTGAAAATATATCCGGCGAATTGGCTCAATTTCCGGAAGACGAGGCCCGCCATGCCGTAAATGTATTGAGGTACAGTGAAGGAGATGAAATCCGGTTCACAGACGGAGAGGGGAGGGCGTATTCTGCCACTGTCGATCAAACCGGTAAAAAAACGTTGCAGGCCCGAATAACCGGCACTCTTGAAGTGGCCGCCTCATCCGCTCCGGTAACCATTGCATTGGGGTACATTCGCCAGAAACAACGGCTGGAATTTGCGATTGAAAAACTGGTGGAACTTGGAGTGGATCATATCGCAGTCTTTCACGGGGATCACAGTGAGCCGGGAAAGGCTAAAGCTGACCGAATGGAGAAAATAATCAGGGCAGCGTCCAAGCAGTCCCTGAGATATTATTTTCCGGGATATTCAGAGCACGAGTCTCTTGAGACACTGGTGAGGAGTATTCCTCAGGGGCTGCTTATCGCTGCGCATGAAAAAGCTTCAGCTGAAAGCAATATCACAGCAGATTTATCCGGCAATCATGTAACCGGAATAATTGGTCCGGAAGGCGGGTTGTCGGAAAGGGAAGTTGATATGATTACAGAGTGCAATGGCCGTATCATATCTTTGGGAGAGCGCAGGCTTCGGGCTGAGACAGCGGCAATAGTATTAGCCACTCTGTTGAAATATAAATAGGGTATACAACCTGAGTTTGATTCTAAAATTTTTATCGACTAAGCGGTGGCTTAGGATGCATGAAATGTCTTTTGCTGGTTGCTGGAAAAATTAATCAAGCTACAGATAGGTACTGGTTTAATGCAATTTGCTTATCGCAACGCAGTATGTTAGCTGATTCAGAAAGTAATAATCTTATACATTAAGTTTTGAATCGCACTGTTGTAAGTTAACAGCTTGGCACCTATCCATTTCCGTTGACTTCAGTCAACGGATAAGCGCCTCCCCCTCATATATACGCGGGGCTTTAGCCCCGCTACTTCCCCCGTTCCAAAAAAACAGCCATCCTTCTTCCCAAACCGTGGTATCATTGCATGGAAGGATTTTTTAATATTTGTCAAACTACCTTTACGGGGCTAAAGCCCCGTTTGTTGTCGGCAGGGGCGCCGTCTAACCGTTGACTGAAATCAACGGAAATGGATGGGTGTTGTGTGGGAAACTCAGGATATTCAAACCAAAAACCGAGAGGTGAGGAGATGGTATTCCGTTTTGGAAGTTTTGTGATCAAAGCTTGTTCATCTCTTATTCAGCATCAGGATAATCGAA
>SLQI01000305.1 GCA_007131535.1 Balneolales bacterium
ATACTTTGGGATCAAGATAGGAGGCCGGAAGCCCGATTATTGAGGTGTTATTGAAATCCGAGTTTTGGTCAAGGGCAGTAAATACCCGCTTTTTGATCTCCTCGGCAGTTAATTTTTTCCAGTGTCTCATTAAACGAATTCAGTTTATAAAGATGCTCAAAAACAAGGCTGCTAATCGGCCTCTGCAACCGGGTCCGGGCTTGAAGCACCAAATGCTGTCTGTGCTTTTTGTAAAAGGCCTCACCATGGGTTTGATCAACCTTCTCCTAAACACAAAAGCCGGATTACACCTGTTTGTAATGTAATCCGGCTTTTCAGTAAGTCGGGGCGACTGGATTTGAACCAGCGACCTCCTCGTCCCGAACGAGGCGCTCTACCGGGCTGAGCCACGCCCCGGTTGTAAATCCCGATTGGGCAAAGACCAAACGCAGCCTGTTTGCTCTTATTTTTTCAAAGATAAAATAAATCACCGGTGAATATCAAAGTATTCTGAGCCGGCCGTACTCAATCCCCTTTTCCGATGGGTTCAAATTCGGCATTCTTGGTGGTGGAGATAGCAAAGACCACAAATGCCACGATGGCAATCAGAAACATCACGATGTAAGTGGTAAGTGGGTCGCTTTTACGGACTATTAAAAACAGATGGCCGATCATGATGGTCAATACAGCCATGAATGCCCCCGCGGATACTCCCAGAAGCGAGCGGATATCCCGGTGCGGGCGAAGCCGGGTATTACATTGAGGGCAGACAAATTTTGATGATGAAGTAATTCGTAGTCCGATACTTACAGGCAGTTTCTGTTTACAACTGGGGCAATGAAATGGTTTACTCATTAAGATCTTTTCCGTGATATTTTGATCCAACTTTCCGGATTTACTGGTCCGCTTCTGAGGTAACGAGAGCTTCAATTATTTATCATACAAAAATCTCTATATGTTTGGTGCTTACCGTTGATTTCGAATTAACTCCTCCAAAATTTCAGCAAATCTCAGAATCTCTTCTTCGGTGTTGTAATAATGCACGGAAGCACGAATCAAGTCTTTATATCCTCGTCGTTTCATATCCAGGAGTGTACTGCTCAGCGGAGAAACCGATACATTGAAGGCATGCTGCGAAAGCTGCTCTTTGAGCTGAACGGGATCAACGTTGGGATCAAACGTAACAATTCCGCCTTGCTCTCCACCGGCATCATAAACCGAAACCCCTTCCATCTGTTGGAGTTGATTCCGCAATAGCTTTGCGTGATGCACCAGTGTGTTAAACACTGTTTTCGAACCGGCATTTAAGTAGTAATCTATGGCTTGGGCAAGGCCGGTTTTGCCACTCAGATTTTGTTCCCACTGCTCAAACCGCTGTGCATCGGAGTGAATCTCATAGTCCTCCGCATCGGTCCACTCGGCGCTATGCAGGTCAATCGTAAGCGGTGTAGATTCGGATAAGGCCCGGTCTGAGGCATATAACAACCCGGATGAGCGCGGGCCTCTCAGGTATTTCCGGCCGGTGACGGATAAAAAGTCGCAGTTGAGTTTTTGTACATCCAGCGGAACCTGACCGGCCGACTGGCAGGCGTCAATCAAATACCAGGTGTCCCGGCCTTTTAGCATGTTCCCGATTTCTTCTACCGGGTTGATGATCCCGCTGTTGGTCGGCACATGAGTAATGGCTACCAGTCGCGTTGATTCATCCAGCTGATCCTCAAGATGATTCAGATCCACCCGTCCGTACTGATCCGAGTGTATCGTCCTGATCTGCACTCCGATTTGCCGGGAAAGGTGCAGGTAGGATAAATAATTGGTGGCATATTCGATTTCGGAAGTCAGGATACTGTCGCCGGACTGGAACGGGATGGCATAAATAGCCCGAAGCCATCCCGTGGTGGCGCTATCGGTATAGGCTATGTTGCCGCTGTTGCAGTTCAACCATGATGCGGCAATCATATACAACCGGTCGAGCTCTTCTTTCTTCTCCCGGTTGACTTCATATCCACCGATTTCGGCTTCCCTTTCCAGATAGTCCATCTGCGCTCGAACAACCGGGTCCGGAGAAAGTGCCGCACCGGCATTGTTGAGATGGATTACATATTGTGTGCCTTTGGTTTCGTCACGAAACCGTGCGATTTCTTCTTTTGAAAAAATTGACATAAAACCGGTTTTTGCTGGATAAATATACTTGCGTAGTTATAGAACGAGAAAAACAGTTTCAAAGTTGAGGCAAAATGGGCATTGGGAAATAGTTCAATTCATCACCTGAGTTCAATTCTAAATTTTTATCGACTAAGCGGTGGTTTTTGGGCACTTGATATGTCTGTTCACAGGTTGCTGGTCAGCTGCCTCGTTTGTTATCAGCTTCGCACCCATCTATTTCCGTTGACAGATTGTTTTTGCCGCGGATTTACACGGATGCACACGGATTTTATGTGAATATAGTTCAACAACATAGCCGATGTAATAAATCAGTCACTTTCCCAATAGTGCCGCGCGAATGGTCGGGATTAAGAGCTTCCATTGACTTCAGTGCTTGCTGCACAACTCTTACAGAAAATTGTTTTTCCAGGAAAC
>SLQI01000199.1 GCA_007131535.1 Balneolales bacterium
AGACTCTGAACGGCAGAGGGGATATCTTCAAGCACCTGTTGTTCGGTGCAGATGATCTCGTGATGCCTCGTTTGCAGGTGTTCGGCAGCTTTCCGGGCAATGTCCCGCTCATCTTCTCCGGGTTGATCAAAACTGAGCGTAAATGTGTTGATGTCCCTTTCGGCCTGTTCCCGCATCATGGCCACCACCAGAGTGGAATCTATGCCCCCGCTGAGGAAGGCGCCTATGGGAACATCGCTAACCATTCGCTCTGAAACGGCCTGCCGGACCAGATCTTGAGGATCATCGGTTTGCTGTAAACCCGGATCAGAAAAATCGAAGTACGTCCGGGTATCGAGCTTTTTGTGTTCCGGGTCCCATTCGAGGATAGAGCCGGGAGGCACCTTCATCACCCCTTCCAATAATGTCCGCTCTCCCGGAATCGCCTGAAACATAAGGAATTCTCCGAGCACTTCATGATTGAGCGAGCGAAAGCCGGCCTGCATCATTGCGCGAAGTTCAGAGGCGAAATAGAGCACCCCGTCCCGAAGGGCATAATACATCGGCTTGATCCCCATCCGGTCACGCACCAGCTGCAGTTTCCGGTTTTCATCATCCCAAAACCCAAAAGCGAACATTCCCGTCGACTGAGCTAAAAGCTGTTCCCGCTCCGGGCGTTTCCACAACCGGTATAGCACTTCGGTGTCGCCGCTGGTCGCAAATGAGATTCCCAAAACTTCCAGTTCGGATTTCAGGCTGCTGTAATTGTACAGTTCGCCGTTGTAGGTCAGCCAGTTTTTCTGATCGGTTGAAAACGGCTGATTGGAAGCTTCAGAGGTATCGATTATACTGAGCCGGGTGTGCCCCAAAGCCCCATGGCTGTTGCCGATTACCTTATGTATATCGGGCCCGCGATGGGTTAGCGCTCCGGTCATATTTGTAACCACAGCTTTCAGTTCTTCCGGATTTCCCCCGATAGCTCCCGCTACCCCACACATTCGACATCCTCCCTGATTATGGAAAGCAATTCGGACTCGAACTTTTTATGGAGATCAAGCTCCTTTACTTTATCAAGCGCTTTTATACCGGCCTGTTTTCTCCAATCGCTGTTTTTAATAGCAAAGCTGATGTGCTCAGCCAGCTCATGGGCATTTCGGGAACCGGCGAGCAATCCGTTTTCGCGATGATCAATAAATTCTTCAGCCACGGTTTTCGCCAGGGCTAATACCGGAACTCCAAATCCCATTGCTTCGGTAAAAACCAGTCCCTGCCCTTCCCGGGTGCTGGGTAAAACCTTTAACCAGCTTTGCGCATAAAGCTCAGCTAATTCGTCATCCCCGGGTTGGAGGCGAAACTCAACCGAATCCTGAATTTCCAATTTTGCCGCCTTTTTTTTCAGATAGTCAATGTCATCCCCGGAGCCGGCAAATACTAACCGCGCACTGCTATGGCGGGCGATTACCTGCGGCCAGGCTTCCAATACCTGCTGATGACCTTTGTAGCGCTCGGTTGAAGCCATTCTGCCGACCATTAAAACCAATGGTGCCGCTGATTCCTGCCGTTTCACATGCGGAAATTCATCCGGGTTCAAACCGGGGTAGTAGACCTGCCGGATATCCCCATTCACCACCATTTTTCCCACTCTCTGCTCTGTGAATTTACTGTTGCAAAAGATGTAGTCGGCTTTATTGAGTAAGCGATAAGTGTCTACCGGCAGCTGTGTGTCAAGCTCTATTCCGTGAACCAACACAGCGACCCGCGCTTTGATCCGCTCATCGGAAAGGGCTTTTAACAAGTTGATATGCGAAAACAGCAGCAACCCGTCCCGCTGGATATAATCACGCACAATAGTGGTGAATTTCAGCCGGGATTTCATTTTGCTGAACCAACCGCCTTCCGGTTTGTAGATCACTTCGCGAAAAGCGATATCCTGACACTTCAAAATACGGCGAATATGCCGGCAGACCCGCTGAATGCCTCCGAAGTCACCACTACTTGTTCCGAATAAAATCAAAAGAGAGAGTTTGATTGTGAATCCATGCCCAAATTAACAAACCCGCCAATACATACAACGGCAGGATTCTGAGCCAGGCCGATGCATAAAATATCAAATGAGTTTGTGTAAATCCGAATATAAGGGCATAGTGCGTTACGAGCCAACCCGGAGCATAATTAAACAGACGGGTATACAGGTTCCAGATTCCTGCCAGCAGGCATCCCAGTAAAAATGCGGCCGGTATTCCTCCCCACCCCCAATGCCGGTACAACTCTCCGGGCCAGCCCGCCGGATGGGTCCGGCGCAATTCATCCTCCTGCTGAACGAATGTGGCGTAGATATCTTCACCAGGACGAAACGAAGGTTTGTTTTCCCGGAAAATCCGTGGTATCGCTACACTGCCGGCTTCCCCCAAAAGTTTTCGGGTTGATCGAAACGCAACCTCTTCCGGTACCTGATGGATAATTTCCGCCGTCATCGCAGACTCTGCCCGAATCCTGTTGATGCTTTCCCCGGTAAACTCCGGGTAATTGAGCAGATAGCGGGGTGTTTCAGCCAGAATTGAAGTCTGCTGCCGTTCTGC
>SLQI01000072.1 GCA_007131535.1 Balneolales bacterium
CCGGATTGCCGTGATATCTGAGAAAATAATTGGGGTTTTGATAAGGCTGATCCGGATAAAGGGGATCGACTGCCTCCAGCTCACGATTGTCTATATAAAGCAGTTCTGGATGCTGTTCACTGCCCGGGATGAACAGCTCGGTTATATGAGCATCCGGCGCCGGTTGAATTTGCAAAGCAAACGAGCGTCCGTTTTCGGTGTTCGTATCTTCAAGAATTTCTACCTCCGGCTCATACCCTGAAATCACCGGCGCATCATTTACAAAATACTCGCCGGTAAGCCCGTTGATCAGAGGATGAGCGAAATGGTCAAACCCCAGCTCTGTAAATTGCTTTCTTTCCGGCTCGCTTCCCAGATACTGTTCGCTCCACCCATCTGTTTCCGGATCACCGGAAAACCAAAAAGCCCGCTCTTCAGTCAGATCAGCCACGTAGTTTACACTATTCGGCCGGGGTGTCTCAGCTGAAAAACCTGAAGTCATCCATGCTCCCGACAGACCAATAACTCCGAGGATCGCAAACCCCGCAGGGAGCTTCCAGCGCAGGATTTGAGCAATTGTTATAAGCTGAGGAATCAAAAAACCGAGCAATATCATCAGTAGTACGGTTAAAATTACCATACCTCTTACGGCCAGCACCACCTCGGCGGCGTAGATCAGCGGAATTATAAGTAACATGGCAGGTAAAGCCGATGCAAATATGATCAGCCAGTCAATGTGAGATGGTTCCGGTTTGCGAATCCACCAAAACACCAGCAATGCACCGAATATGGCCGGCCAGTATAGCGGGTACGCCGTGCCCGGCATTCCGAAAACCAGTATCAATGCGGCAACAGCTAAAAGTAATAAAGGGCCAAAGGCAAGCTCCGGCGTGGTCAATTTTCGGCTGAGCAGATAATACCCTCCGGTAAATAAGGCGATCACCATGCCAAACACCGCCAACAGATAAAACGCATTATTTTCAGGTCCGGCCAGCCAATACCATTGGATATCGCCGATAGCCCGGCTCAACCCGAGGTATATCAAAAACCCGATTGCTGTTAGAAGCACTAACACTCCAAGGTAAATTGCCAAACCTATCAGCACTCGAGCTGGCCTAATTTTGCGTACGATAAACCCGTAAATCATCCCGCCCATAACCAGGAGAACCGACAGTATGGCCAGAAACATATCCGCATTGGTGGAATAATGGACAATTCCCAATAAAGGAAAATTAAAATAGGTTCGATCTCCGCCCTGAATTTCCATGAGATCGGCATTTCCAAGCCCCTGAACCAGCCCGAGTCCATAATAGCCCAGATGCTGTATGCTGCGAGGATCCATACGTTCAGCGACATCTTCGGAGGTGTGATAATATTTAAATCCTTCCACGAAAGCGATATCCAGTCCGGTATAGCCTGCACCCTGAAAATTGCTCAGGTCGGTCTCAAACGGCAGCACATCCAGCACAAAATTGGTTACTGAAGTTGCCGCAGCTTCGGGTATGTGTGAAGCTACCTCTTTAAGAAGCGGACCGGGATTTTCCCCGACTGACCGGAACAGATGGGCTTTGCCGTTTACCCCCCGGCCTTCAAGATTCAGAATTATATCGATTTCATCTGCCCAACGGTGTTCGGAAAGAAACGCTTCGGCTCCGATAAGGCCGGTTTCCTCTGAATCGGTGATCAGCAGGAAAATGTCGTTTTCAAGCGGCTCCCCTGCCGTAATAGCCCGGGCTGTCTCCATTATGGCAGATACACCGGCGGCGGCATCACCGGCTCCGTAGGAATGCATGACCGAATCGTAATGCGACATGAGCGCAATACCACCGGTCGACCGGCTTCCGGGAATTTTGACAACTATGTTTTGCACATCCGCTGAGCGCACACCACCCAGCTTATGAACGCCTGTCGTGTGCTGCACTTCGGGTTCCAGTCCCATCTTTTCCAATTCTGCGACGATATACTCCCGGGCATAGGCGTGACCGGAAGCTCCAACCCAACGCTGATGATTGCTGAGATATTCAAGGTGGGAAAAGGCTCGCTCACCCGAAAACTCCTGTTCAGGGGCGGATTCGGGAACTACATCCGGAACAGATTTTTCGCCTCGGATCAGGAGCAGAGTGATAATCAGCAAAACGGCCAGTGCTGCCCAGGCATAAAGCGACTGTCCGGTTAAGTGGTTTTTTAACATAATGATGGGTTATGTTTACTGTTTGTAAGAATACGCCGGTTTCCGGATACATCCCGATTGGCGGTCCGCCTACAGTACTAATGATAAAGTAATGAAAGCGCAAGTTTTAATTCGCAAGTCTACAATCCGGCTGATGTTACTTCAAATTCTTAGAATCGCTCTTTGACTGTTTATCTCCGGCATCGCTGCTAATACCAGCAGATAAACGAATAGTGACTTGTGATTAGAGTTTTTCTGGGCTGATTGGTGCAGGTGGGTGCGGATAGATGCGGGCAAGGAGGAGTTGGCTAAATGCGGGCAGGGAGGAGTTGGCTAAATGCGGGCAGGGAGGAGTTGGCTAAATGCGGGCAGGGAGGAGTTGGCTAAATGCGGGCAGGGAGGAGTTGGC
>SLQI01000433.1 GCA_007131535.1 Balneolales bacterium
AATAGTACGGAGACATGCCGGTATGACGCGGATAAGTAACCGGCAATTTAGCGGCAGGATTGTAGTCTCCGAACATTACCTGCGCTATCGCTTCACCTGCTTTGGTTCCGAGAAACCATGCGTTCATTATAGCCGGCACGTTCTCTTCTGCCCAGTTAATTGTCATCGGGCGGCCAGACATAAGCACCATTACTACTGGAGTTCCGGTTTCATGGACAGCCTGTAGCAGTTCTTCCTGCACACCTGGCAGATTAAGGGATACACGACTGGCGGCCTCACCGCTCATGTGGCGGCCTTCTCCGACGGCAACTACAGCTACATCCGCCTGAGATGCAATTTGAACAGCTTCGTTAAACCCTTCCGTAGAATATTCGTCAAATCCGAGTTCGGCACCCAGCGCGTAAGATACATTGGTATGATCTCCCACATTGTTCCGGATTCCTTCAAGCAGGGTGATGTTGTCTTCATGCTCACCTGCAGCTGACCATGACCCGAGCAGGTCGTACTGATTGTCAGCCAAGGGACCAATAACTGCAATGTCGTTTACTTCCTCCCTATCCAGCGGAAGGGTCTGATCTTCATTTTTCATCAAAACGATAGATCTTTTGGAAACTTCAAGCGCCAGCTCCAAAAAATCATCCCGCATGATGGTTTCTTCTTCCCGGTCAAAATCAGAGTAGCGGTAGGGATCTTCAAACAATCCCAGCTTAAACTTTTTACGCAGAATTCGTTCCACAGCCTGATCAACCTGGGCTTCAGATATCAGGCCGTCTTCAATCAGCCCCGGAAGTTCCTCCACATAGTTGATGCTCTGCATATCCATATCAATATTGGCATTCATGGCCAATTCGGCGGCATCCCTTTCATCAGCTGCAACGCCGTGCTCGATCATTTCCGGAATGGCGGTATAATCGGTCACCACAAAACCCTCAAAGCCAAGTTCATCCCGGAGGAGATCATTGAACAGAAACTGGTTCCCGGTCGCGGGTATTCCATCATATTCGTTGAAAGCGGTCATTACCGTGCCGGAACCCGCTTCGAGAGCAGCTATAAACGGCGGCAAGTGAATCTCTCTAAGCGTACGTTCCGAAAAATCCACGGTATTATAATCGCGGCCTCCTTCAGCAGCACCATAGCCAATATAGTGCTTGGCCGTAGAGAGAATGGTGTTCAGCTCTTTCAAATCATCCCCTTCAAAACCTTTTACGCGCGTTTCGCCGAATACCGCATTCATATAGGGGTCTTCTCCGGCACTTTCGGCAATGCGCCCCCAGCGTGGATCCGGAGATACATCAAGCATAGGTGCGAAAGTCCAGTGCACACCGGCCGCAGCGGCTTCTTCAGCTGCTACTTCAGAGGCTTCTTTGATCAGATCCGGCTCCCAGGTGGCGGCTTCACCGAGCGGAATAGGGAAAATGGTCCTGTAGCCATGGATAACATCAAAACCGAAAATCAAAGGAATTCCGAGACGGGTTTCTTCCACGGCAACTTGCTGGAGATCCCGGGTGTGCTCAACGGTAAATCCATTGAATATTCCACCCATATTACCTTCGGCGATCATTTCACGATAATCATCGCGAAGTGTCGGACCGGTTTCCGTAAATCCGCTGCTCAGCAAATTCAACTGACCGATTTTTTCCTCAAGTGTCATCTCAGCCATCAGGGAATCGATTTCCTGCTGATATGGGCGTTCATTCGCTATATTGTTTGGTTCGCAGGCATATATAAACAACATGGCTGCAAACAGATACACTGATCCGATTTTATGCATTGTATTTTTCATTACTCAGTAGTGTGAATCCATAGATATTAACCGGCAGACAGTTTTCATCTGCCGGCAAGTTCTAACAGGTGTGTGTCAATCAGTCGAGCCAGCCTCCTTCAAACCCGGCCAGCTCAAGCCCTTCACGTATGTAGGAATTGTCTTTCATCACATCCCAGATAAGTTCAGACCGGTAATTTTCAATTTGGATGAGTATCGGTCCCTGATCAATTCCCAGATACTGGTCATTAAACCATCCTTGCTCATTGCCCACTCCAACGGTGTAGGTCAGGTTAAAGGAATCCAGGAAACCATATTCTTTATAAAGACGTTCTCCGAATTCTTCATAAAAGTGATGCAGCGTGGGAATGGTAATTTCCGGCGCAAAGGGAACCGATCCTCCGGCGGCTGTTGGAGCAATGGTCCCGTCGTCGTTGATGTGATCGGCACTGGCCCCACGAGCCCAATAAGCATGAAACTCCCGCTCAACGCCATCTATCGTATGAGTGGCATAACCCGGACCGTCGCTGGCGGTCAAGCCCCATACCAATTCGCTATAGCCTTCCCACTCATCAGGATTGTCTATGCAATAGGCACGGTTGGCATAAGTGGCGCGCCGGGAATTTTCAAAGTAATCAATTCCTCTGCCTCGCATGTAGCTGTCTTGAATATCGCGGAAGTCAACATACATGTGGGAGTACTGGTGGATGAAAAGCGGACTGTAGTTTACATGTTCGATCCCGTAAAATTCATCCCAGAGATACGTTTCGGTATACATTTCCCAGGCTTCGGGATCAATCGGATGGGTGGGTGATGCGAATCCGAGGATATACAGGATCATGGCTTCATCATAGCCGCGCCAGTCATGTTGAATAAATCCGTCTTCGGGAGTCCATCCCATACTCACAAGCGGCGGGCTGGATTGCGAATACATCCACTGCCAGTCCATGCGGTGATAGATCGAATCCACTTTTGTACGGATGGCCTGCTCGGTTTCATTATCGCGATCAAAATAGGATTGTGAAGAGAGCATGCCGGCAAGCAGCAAGGCCGAATCAATCGTAGAAAGCTCGTTTTGCCCGTACCGTTCACCTGTCTCCATATCAAGAAAGTGGTAAAAAAAGCCTTTATAGCCGGCATTACCTTGTGGTTCCGGCCCCTGCGGAGCATTATAGAAAAACCCGACGGTATTCAGGGTTCGTTCAGCGGCTTCGCTCCGGGATACGTAACCGCGTTCAACACCAACGATATAAGTGGACAATCCAAACCCGATTGCAGCAATACTGGCAAATGGCGGGTTAGGGTAGCGGTCCGGCACCATCCCGTTTTCGTGATTGGTGGTTTCCCAGAAAAACTGAAACGTATCTTCCTGCAGCTGGTCTAAAAAAGCTTCTTGTTCAGGTGTTGGAAAGTCATCGTCGTCGTTGTTGTCATTTTCTTCATTCAGTCCGCTTGTGGCATTGTTACATCCGAAGAACAAAAAAGATATGGCTATTAGGGTGCTTACAAATTTCATGTTGATACGTCAGATTTTCATTTAAAAATAGCTTTAATAAAAGGTCATATTTTCGGGGGATAAGGCTGCCTCTACACAACAGCCTTGTCACTTCCGACCGGGTTCTGGTTTACCAATTGGGATTTTGTTCCAGTTTGCCCTGGCTCAGATCAATTTCATTTGAGGGGATGGGGTACAATTCGTGCTTTCCTTCGACAAAATCCTTGCCTAATTCCTGCATGCGTTGTGCAGCCCTGCCCTGCCGTACAAGATCAAACCATCGCTTCTGCTCCATTGCCAGCTCCATACGGCGCTCATGCCAAATGGCTTCAAGCAAAGCCTCACCGGATTCGGTAACATCCGGAAGCAAGGCTTCTGCTTCTATATCCAACTCCAGCTCTTCGGTACTGGTTTGCCGCTGGCCTCCCACTACCTCCTGAGTAGCCCGAACTACATCAACCGTTATGGTTTCTCCGGGGTTGTGGTTTTCAAGCGCATTGATATACTCATCTACATTGGTAACCTGAGTTCCGTTAATGGCCGTAATCATATCGAGGTTGTCGATTACCGACCGCTGAAATGTAAACCCCTGAATACCTGCATTTTCAGCAGCACTGTTGGAATTTACATAGCGCACCATCATTCCGGATGGCACGGTGATGTCCCCCATAAAGCCATTGACATCGCTCGACATATCTTCCGGCTGAATGCCGATGGTAACTTCGCGTCCGTTTCGGGCACGTTCTCTTACCTGATTCAGATAATCGCGGGCCGCGCTTTCATTTCCTGTTTGATATGCTGACTCAGCCGCTATCAGAACGATATCAGAATATCTCATTCTGCGAATGTTTACAGGACCATAATCTCTCAGTCCCGGATGATCAGAAGGCGCAAAGGCCTTTTTATTATACCGTTCATCGATCATATTTACATTATCCTGGACGACGAGTTCGCTTCCATCCGGTATCTCCTGCCAGACGTACAAAATAGTCGCCTTTTGGCGGGGATCTCCCGGTTCGTAATGTTCCATCAAATCAACCGAAGGGTTATTAAACCCCCACCCGAGATTTGGGGTGCCACGAACTCCCTGTACCTGAGAATACTGAGAACTCCCCTGTCCGTCATCCCGAGCGGTGTTTTGTACTTCGAATAATGACTCTCTGGAGTTTTCACCATCTTCAGTGAATATGAATCGATAATCGGAGACCAGTTCATATTCGCCGGAATCCATTACCTCACCGGCATAGGACAGTGCCTGATCATAATCGGATATATAAAGATGCACCCTCGCAAGCATACCGTGGGCAGCTCCCCGCGTTGCCCGGCCAATTTCATCAGATGAATATTGTGACGCGTAAGGCAGATGTTCCGCTGCAAATTCCAAATCTTCTATGATCAGATCGTAAATCTCCTCCCGGGTAGCCCGTTCCTGTTCAAATTCATCCGGCGTTAACGGAGCGGTTATCTTCGGTACACCACCAAAGCCACGAACGAGATTCATATAGAAATAAGCCCGGAGAAACCGGTTTTCTCCAACAAGCCGGTTTCGAAGCTGCTCGTCCATATCTATACCCGGAATATTCTGAATGGCCAGATTTGCACGATATATTCCCTGGAAGTTGCCTTCCCACCAATCTTCAAGCTCACCATGCCCGGGATCGTACGTGAAGTTTTCAAACTCCAACAGTTGAGCTGCGTCGGTAGGTGTACTGCCTTTGGTTGCATCGTCGGACATCATGTCCGTGAGTCCCAGAAAAGCAAAAACATGGATATTCCAGTCCCGCATTTTTGCATAGGTAGCATTGGTAGCCTGCTCAGCGTGATCAGCATTAAGAAAGAAACTGTCAGAAGTGAGTTCGGCTCTTGGTGTTTTTTCCACTACACTGTCGCAACTAACAGTAATAAATAGTGGAAGAGGAATCAGAGAGAGAAGTAATAGTTTACTTACTGCCTTGTGGATGGTGTTAAATATGATCATGACTTCACTGATTTAAAAAGTATCGGTTAACCGTGTATCGGCGGAGCTCAGAATGTGGTGTTAATTCCAAATGTAACTGTACGGGCTATGGGATAAGGCGCCGAATCAATCCCATCATCGATGACTGAGCCACTCGCAATCTCCGGTGTATATCCGCTGTAATTCGTAATGGTAAACAGGTTACCGGCACTGGCATATACTCTGAGGTCGCTCAAACCAACTCTATCAGTAATGGCTGCTCCAAAAGTGTAGCCCAACTCAAGATGCTGAAGCTTGAGGTAAGAGCCGTCTTCGATAAATCTATCGGAAACCAGAAAGTTATGCCCTCCATCGGTTAGTCTTGGTTCGGTATCACTGGTATTTTCACCCGTCCAACGGTCTAATGCAGACGTTTCCCAGTTTGGAGTGCCGAAACGAGCCTGCTGTTTAGCATTATAAATTTCATTTCCGTACTGCCCGGTAAAATTGGCATTAAGATCGAATCCACGATAGCCTATGGAAACATTGGCTCCAAATGTAAGATCCGGTATAGGTGATCCAATCTTGGTGCGGTCATCTGTTGTAATTTGTCCGTCTCCGGTAATATCCCGGAACCGAAGGTCACCGGGCTGCTCCCCACCCCTGGTTGGAAATTGATCAATTTCCTCTTCATTCTGGAAGATGCCATCCGTTTTATAGCCGTAGAAATACCCAATAGACTCACCGACTTCGGTACGAGTAGCAAGCATACCGCCGACCCCTACTCCCCCGCCGAAAATATCTTCCTGTCCCTGGCCGAGTGATAGCACTTCATTATTAATGGTCGATCCTAACAACTCAACCCGATAGAAAAAACCGGCATCCCCGGCTTCCTGCCAGGATACGCTGAAATCGACCCCGTAGTTCTTAACCTCGGCAGCATTTACAAAAGGTGCCCCGGCACCGACATATCCCGGAATAGGTACCTCAACCAGAATTCCGTCCGTCACCCGATCATAATATTCAACCATTGCACTCAATCGCTCATTGAGTATGGTGAACTCAACTCCGGCATTGAACTGGGTGGTTTCTTCCCACCTGATTTGAGGGTTTGCCAGGGTGGTTACAGTGGCTCCAAAGAAAAGGTCTTCATCTTCCCCGAATACTGCATTAATATTTCCGGCTACAGTTGGCCGCCCCGGATACGGATCTATTTTATCATTCCCGGTCATACCCCAGCTTCCGCGAAATCTGAGGAGATCAAAAAAATCAAGATCTTGTAAGAATGCTTCATCCGAGGCAACCCACCCTGCTGCAAACGAAGGAAACCATCCATAACGATTTTCCTCTCCGAAGCGGGAAGAACCATCCCTGCGCAAGGTCGCAGTAAGTTGATAGCGATCGCGATAGGAGTAATTCATCCGGCCGATATAGGATTCCATCCCCCAGTCAAATGCATTGTTGTTAACCTGCTGACCTTCGGTCTCGCCGGCGTCAAGGTACCAGAGTTCCCGAATATCGCCGATCATGCCAATCCGTGAGCCGCCAAAATTCTCGGATTTATACTCTTCAATTGTATGGCCTAAAAGCCCGTCAACCCGGTGGCCGCCGAATCTGTTTTGATACCGGAGGGTATTTTCCCACAAGATGTTGTAGTTAAAACCGGTATTTACACTCAGAGAGTTTTCTTCACTTTGCTGGATAGCATCCACAAAAAACTCCGGGGAAAAAGTTTTACCTTCGAAGCGGGTAACATCAAGGCCGAGATCAGTTCGGAATTCAAAATGATCCAGAAAAGTATAATCGACATAGGCATTTCCGAATACCCGATTTTGGGTCTGTTCACTTCGGTGATAGTACAAGTCTGCTTCAATGTTGCCAACAGGGGCCCGTGCCGTAGTCGAGTTAAAGTTACCCTCCTCATCGAATGGGTCAACGGTAGGGTCGGCTCTGTAGGCATTACCTATAACTCCGGCGCTTGGATCTTCAAATTGGTGTACAAAACCGAGGTTATGCCCGAATCTGAGTGCACCGGATAGATAGTAGTCGTTATTCAGGCGTACATTAACTCTCTCGAGATGGTTATCACGAACAATCCCGTCCTGTCTCGTATAATTGGCGCTTACCCGGAATGCAGTATTGGTAGTTCCGCCGGACGCTGCTACCTGATAACTCTGTACCGGCGCAGCCCGGTAGGTTACATCCTGCCAGTCGGTTCCTGCACCGAATGCATCCGGATCATCAAAAACCGGCGGACGATTTTCGTTGGCGGCCAGCTCATTGGAAAGCGTGGCATACTCTTGTGCATTCGTTAAAGGTACTTGACGAGCCAACTCCTGCCAGCCGCCATAAACGTTTACATCAATTTCCGTGGGCCGGTCTATCTGAGAGCGGCGGGTACTGATTATTATGACGCCATTAGCCCCTCTTGCACCGTAAATAGCGGTTGCTGAGGCGTCTTTAAGAACATCAATATCTTCGATATCCTGAGGGTTTAAAAAATCTATATTATCCACAGTCATCCCGTCCACGACAAACAATGGCGAGGAATCGTTAAGTGTGCCTACTCCCCGTATCCTGATAACCGAAGATGCCCCCGGTGCCCCCGAAGACGGCCTCACCTGAAGCCCCGGGGCCGCTCCCTGAAGCACCTGGTCTGCAGACATCGTTGGAATGTTCCTGACTCTTGTCGCATCAACAGAGGATACGGCACCGGTTACATCCCGCCGCCGCTGAACCCCATAGCCTACCATAACCACTTCTTCACCAACCAGCCCTTCCGGAGTCAGTTCAACCTCCAGGTAATCCTGGCCTTCAATAGGTACTTCCTTTCGCTCATAACCGAGATATGTAAAAACCAGGATGTCATCCGGAGAAGTGGCCGTTAAAGAAAACTCACCGAATCGATCAGTTGCTGTCCCGCGGTCGGTATCCTGAACCATGATATTGACCCCGATAAGAGGCTCTTCGGTATCGGCATCGGTAACAATGCCGCTTACCTGGTGATCCTGTCCGTAGACGGAACTTGAAATAGTCATTCCTCCAATAAATACGATGATGGAACAAATGAGCAGAGATTTCCCAAAAATAGTTTTCATAATAGTTTTCACATTTGTAATTGCCTATGTATCCGTAAACAGAAGTACTTGTAGAGTCCATTAAAAACAGGAAGGACGGGATTCAAGAGGAGACTTAAAATCCTTAACTATGCTTATAAAAGCTGGCTTTTTGATTATTCAACTTATGATGATACAATATATAGCATCCAATTCTGAATGCTAAGTAAGCTCAGAAATACCAGACACGTGATACGGAGGGTGAAAATATATTCATTCGCAAATATTCACTGTCCATATCAGACGATGCTGCGAAGTCAACTCATTCAAAGTAATGAAAATTTTTGCACTTATAAAAAAACTTTAATAATACATAAACAATTTGCTTCGATAATTCTATAACTATTGTGACGCGTAAATTAATTCATGATTCTATTTTTACAGTGACTTAACTCATTCAATTATTGAATAAATAATAACAATATGAATTTGCGTATTTGTGCAAATTATCATTATTTGACTTCCTACTTATGAGATTTTTCTAACTTACACTTTACAATTACTTGTTTTACGCACTTTTTATACTGTCGTTTTCTGGTATTCTGAATATCATTCACCATTCGGATTCCTTATCCCAAAATTTCAATGTCGCCACATACAATATTCGCTTTTATTCTCCACCTGAAGAGGATCATAGTTGGAAAGAGCGAAGACCGGAGGTATCGAGTTTAATTCGGTTTCATCAGTTTGATCTTTGGGGTTCACAGGAAGGCATGCACAATCAACTTGAAGATCTGAAAGATGATACCGGCTATGACTATATTGGCGCTGGGAGAGATGATGGTGATACCGAAGGTGAATTCAGCGCTATTTTTTACGATCCGGAAAAATTTAGAGTACTTGAGGAAGATACCTTCTGGCTGTCTGAAACCCCTGACCAACCTTCATATGGTTGGGGGGTTAACTTCCGACGAATTTGCACGTGGGGAAAGTTCGAGCACCTTGCAACCGGCAAAGAGTTTTATGTGTATAATGTCCACTTCGATCATGAAATACAAGAAGCCCGGGAGAACAGTACTCAACTGGTTCGCGAACATATATATGAATATACCGACAACAAACCGGTAATTCTTATGGGAGATTTAAATGCGACCCCTGATAACCCGGTTTACAAAAAAGTAACCGAAAATGGATTCTTTAAAGATGCTTTCCATATTACCGAAATACCTCCACATGGGCCGGAAGGGACATTTAACGGATTTTTGTTTAATGAAAAACCAGAACGCCGGATCGACTATGTCTTCTTTACTGAGCATTTCAGAGTTCTAAGATATGGGGTTTTGACTGATAACTATGGGTTACAATACCCATCAGATCATTTTCCTGTGCTGACTGAAGTTGAATTCAACAACTATTAAAATGATGTAACAAGCTCTGCGGATAAGACTTAGAATATGTTATGCAGGATAATTCATTACAAAGATTTCCATGCGTTTATTCGTCACCCCGGCCTCCAACAACATTGTTTTATTTACTTCTTTAATCGCTCGCCGAGCTGGCTTCTCACAACTCGAAATTTCGCACTCTCTGTTTTTTCAGTATTTTTTAAATGCTGCGACTGCATGGTGTCACGGGACTTGATCATAATTAGTTAACCGAAATAAACAAAGCTTCTGCAAATTGGGTACGGGCATTTGTGAACATTTAAGTACATTATTTCAGAATTATTACGATACTAATCTTAGCTACATCACCTATAGCTAATTTGTAAATCATCAACGCTCAGATTTCCATATTAGACTTTGCGCTTGTTGGAATTTTTATCGTCTTCATTGTATGGAGCGGGGTACGATATGCGCGTTTTCAGAAAACAAGTGTAGATTACTTTTTAGCCCGCCGTTCTTTAACCTGGCCGGTCATCGGTATTTCTCTTTACGCATCTAACATGTCCAGCTCCAGCATAATCGGGCTGTCCGGAAGTGGATATGAAAC
>SLQI01000283.1 GCA_007131535.1 Balneolales bacterium
GGGATTATTCCATATTTTATTGATATAACAACAACACATTTAGATGAACGACAGTAAAATTATTTACATAGACGGTGACCCGGACTGGAATAAACCCCGCACCGCCCTGATCATTTGCTCATTTCTCGCCGTCATTTTCGGAGCACGAGCGCTCGCTGCCTTTGATAGTACGTTGCAATTATCCATCTACGGCGTATTAATTCTTATGGTGTTATCGGTGGGCTTATACATTTATCACATGTATTCGCATTCAAGAGTTGAAATTAGTGATGAGGGTATCGGCGTAGCAGTTTCGGTATTCAGCAGGAAGTTTTTCGAACGGGATAAAATCAAATCTGTATCACAGATTGATGGCGTTTTACAGCTCGATTTAAAAAACGGCAATCGTATCAAAGCCCCGCTAACATTTTTTACTCCGGAAGCCATCGGGAGGGTTAACTCCGGACTTAAAGACAAAGACTTTATCAGCTGAAGGTGGGTGCCTTAAATTTTTTAGGCTGTCAATTTCAAATATTTACTTTTTAGACAACCTCTCGAATTTACTTGACTATTTTAAAACTCTTTATAATTTGAAAATGCAGGTGATTATAAAGTGTATTGCCAAGGCATCGGATACAATTCGAAACTATCTGTTGCCTGCCAAAATATTTAGGGTGATTTATGGCTATTCGAATCAGTCTGTTTCTCCTGTTCTGCGCTATAATAGGCTTGATGCTGCCTTCACTTACATGGGCTGATGACGATCTGTGCAAACCTTTTGAAGAGGATTTTGAGCAAATTGAAGAATACTTTGAAAAATCCCTGTGGTCGATAGCCGAGCAGCGGATCAAAGAGATTATTGATGCGGAGCCCGATTGCTTCAGGGCAAGAGTGGATCTCGGCCGTGTTTATTACTACCGAGAGCAGGATGATAAGGCGCTCAATTATTTCCAGGAGTTGACCGAGCTTAATCCGCGAGATCATCAGCCTCACCATTACCGGGGCTTAATATATTATGATCAAGACAGGACGCTACAGGCGCTTGTGGAGTTTCATCTTGCTTACGAGGCGGACCCAACCATAGGTTCGGGCTACTTTTTCAAGACGATATCGCCTATCCTGGCGGAAAGCGATCAGTTCCTACAGTCGAATATCGATTCTTTAGTGAGTAAAATTCCGGATATATCTTCGGTTTACTTGTCTCATGGATTATTTTACTACTACGAAGAGCGATATGATGAGGCTTTGGAGAAATTCCGGAAAGTGGTTAGTAAAAACCGGGATCATGCCGGAGGATGGTATTTTGCGGGTCGAAGTTACGAATCAATAGGAGAGGAAACATCCGCCAGAAACGCCTATAACCAGGCCATAGCTTTGGATGATGAATATTCGGTAGCCTACTTCCACAGAGGGATGCAAAAAATCAGGGCAGGTAACTGGAATCGAGGATGCAGGGACTTGAGAACCGCCGACTCACTCGAACATCCCGGAGCTCCGATGGCTATCCAAAACTTTTGTCGGCATAGATTCTATTGAAATCTATTACTGATTATCGGGTTCAATTCATTGCGGGAAGTAATGGACTATGCAACCGGGTTTTAGTGCTATTCAGGAATGATCATTCCTGCAATTTTGATTAGGTTAAGGCAGACAATAAGTTCCAATATATGACCCTTAACAAAATTAATGCAGTTATGATGAAAGCAGCCCTGTTAGATGTCAACCAACCCGTGGAAGTAAAGGAAATTGAACTCCCCGAACCCGGAGATCGAGAGGTTCGAATAAAAGTATTGGCGGCTGCCCTGAATCATCGGGATGTGTGGATGCAAAAAGGTATGTACCCGGGAACAAAGGAAAATATTGTAACCGGCTCGGATGGCTGTGGTATTATTGATGCTGTTGGAGATGGAGTGGATCAAGGTTTTAAAGGGAAAAAAGCAGTTATCAACCCTTCTCTTAACTGGGGAGATGATGAGCGTGCCCAAGGGGCGGAATTTAAAATTCTGGGTAATCCTGATCAGGGTACATTGGCGGAATATATCGTAGTTCCGTTTGAAAATGTACATCCGGTGCCCGACCACCTTGATGCTTCTGAGGCCGCGGCATTACCACTTGCCGGACTCACCGCTTATCGTGCGTTGATGACCAGAGCGGGCATTACTAAAGATGACCGTGTTTTAATCAACGGAATAGGAGGAGGTGTTGCGCTGATCGGCATGCAAATGGCTCTGGCGTGGGAATCGGAAGTGCATGTAACGTCATCATCACCGGAAAAGCGGGAAAAAGCTCTTCAAATGGGAGCGGCCTCCGCGATAGATTACCGCGATGAAGGGTGGGGTAAAAAAGCTTCCAAAGACCTTGGCGGTTTTGATGTCATCCTGGATGGTGCGAGCGGACCCGGCTTTAACGAGTTGCTTGATGCACTCAATCCGGGTGGCAGAATTGCCATCTACGGACGAACAGCCGGACCGCTCCCGGAATTACAATCAGCCAAAATTTTCTACAAACAGGCAAGCATTCTCGGGTCAACCATGGGTTCCTCAGCAGAGTTTATTGGGATGTTAGATTTGGTCA
>SLQI01000459.1 GCA_007131535.1 Balneolales bacterium
AGACTGAATGTGGCCGCTTACCGTCCTGGCATGAACCTGGCCAACAAGTTGGTCAAGTTCAAGGTTTCCAGAGGTGGATGCGGCCCGAATTTCGCCTTCCACTTTGCTGACTCTCATCCCACCGGATTCGTTTTGTAAAAAGTGGCTTCCTTCTACTCCCTCCAGCCATATCTCGCCATGCAAATTTCTCAGATTCGTTGAGGCGCGACGCGGCGCCTGAATAACAAAATGAAATTCGACTCCTCCCGCATCTCGCCCGACTCCTCCGGACCTGCGGTCTTCAACGGAGGCGATTATCCGGTCGCCGCGCTGCTGAATAATGATCCGATAATTTTCCAGGCTTCGTCTGCCGGGCCAAAATGAGAATCCTCGGCTTACGTATAGGTCTACCTGAACTCCGTCCAGGTCGGGGTTATATACAACTTCGATATTCCCGGAAAGGGTGTGGACATCCAGCGTGGGAACTCCTTCGACCTGAAAATATTCGGAGCGATAGGGATCCTGAAGCTCACCGGTAACGAAGAAGGTGCCCGGGTCAGTCACCGCGGGCCGGGCGTCGGTGTTATCAACAAAAAAAAGGGCTCCAAACCATGTTGATAACAGGATAAAGAGGATTTTTCGAAATACGTTCATCTGTTGAATCCTGAATCAGAGTTTCAGCAACCGGTAAAGTTAAACGATCCGCTGCTAACTGCTATTTTCATGCAGCCGGCTATATGTTTGCCTGCAGGAAACTGATTGTTTCAACCAGTTATACAATAAGCTGATTCCTGATTTCAGCTTCTGCAGCCAGCTTCTTGAGGTGTACGGAATCGGGAAGAGATTGGTTTCAGTCCATTCAAGTTCCTTGATCAGGCATTCGAGGCCGTTAGGTGAAATCTCGGCCGATGAAGAATAACTTCTAAAATTTAAAACCGGTGAATTGCAGGGTGCCTTATTATTGTATAGAATCATCAGCAACTACCATGACATACAGTTGTCACTCATCAATTCTATTTTATAGAGAAGAAAAAATTAAAACAAATTTTGTAAGGAATTTGAGTTTTCTAGCTCATACATATATAGTAAAAGTGTAAAAGCAAAAAAATAATGGGTAATCAAATTGCAAAAATAAAAAACTTTAGACTTAGCAATCCCTGTGTGAGTACTTCAATTGAATTGTCCCGTCTTGTATTTTTTGATATTGAAACTACAGGGTTAAGGCCTGATAGAGGGGGAGAAATTATTGAGGTTGCTATTCTAAATCGTAGTAATCCTTTATTCGTTTGGCAGACAAATCCAGACAATAAAACTAACTTGGTTTCCAAACAACTTCCTGAAATTATAGAACAACTCCACTCTGCTGTAGTTGTTGGGCATAATCTAGCCTTTGACTTGTGGTTTATATCATATGAATCTAATCGTATTGGTTTAGAAGGTTTTAAGATACTTTTCATTGACACTCTAAGCCTTGCAAAGAAAGTATTGCCAAACAGGGATAGCTATCAGCTAGGCAACTTAATACAAGTGTTTCACATAAAAGCAGATGAAGATTTGCACAATGCAATTACGGACGCGACAGTAACCAGAGCACTTTTTTGGAAATTAATTGAAAAAGGCGGGATTTCTACCGTCGGGGAAGCAGGGTTAAAGAAAATGAATTGGTAAATTTTTTTGGAAAACTATTGTAATGAAAGGAGAACCAACCGGCTTTTGGGCAAAATTGAACCAGGATGAAGAAGGCAACATCCTTGAGTGGCATTCGCTGTTAGCACATTCTGCTGATGTCGCTGCTGTTACGGAAGCGCTCTTATCACAAACAATTTTAAATCAAAGGATCGCTTCATTGATCGGGCAGAAAAAACTATCGGACAGCCAAGTTGCCAGGTTATCTGCTCTTGCCGGGCTTCATGATGCTGGGAAAGTAAATCATGGTTTCCAAAACAGGATGTTCAAATCCAGGCAGCCCCGGGCCGGCCATGTTTCTCCTATCATAGAACTCCTTGATACGGATGGTAAGTATCAGGACAAATTCTTGATTCCTCTATGTATTGATAAAATACTACGGTGGTTTCCTGATCAGATTACGGCAATCCATTTTTTGCTTGCTGTATGGGGCCATCACGGAAAACCAATTCCCATACAGCATCATTTCAAAGCCACATTGTGGGATGAATCAGATGAGAGAAATCCCGAAAAAGAGCTGAAGCGTTTAGGGGAAGCTGTTCAAAAATGGTTTCCAAACGCATTTGAGAACAATGTTGAACCTTTTCCGGGTGAACCGGTTTTCCAGCATACCTTTAACGGCCTGCTGACCTTAGCCGATTGGCTGGGTTCAGATCAAAAGTTTTTTAAGTTTGCTGATTATGATGAAGATTACTTTAAAACCGCCAGACAAAACGCAGCAAATGTTGTTGAAAAACTGGCGCTTGATCCGCGAAAACCAAGAAAACAGCTCGGAAAAGACCCTATCCAGTTTAACCGAATTGCGGATTTTGAACCGTTTGCCATCCAGCAGCAATGCCTTGATCTGCCCATTTATCAAAATGGTAGCC
>SLQI01000323.1 GCA_007131535.1 Balneolales bacterium
ACAGCTTCAACATCGTTACTTCCAGCAGGATACGAGGCTGCTGCGCTTCGCGGATCTTAAACTGCGCTTCACTGACGATATGCAGCATCCGCATCAAATCATCGGTTGAAAATGCCCCGGCCGTATCGGCAAACCTTTTACGCTGCTCTTCGGTAGCCTCTATGAGCTGATGGTTGGCCACATCCTTCGATAAATACAAATTGCGAAGATGCTCGGTCAGCCCGGACAAAAACTCCTGAATATCATAGCCTTCCTGGATCAGTCCGCTTATCAGTTGAAGCCCGGCTGTGGAGTCCTGTTTAATGATGGCGTCCGTTAGCTCAAATAGTCGCTCGGAGCTTACCACATTAAGCGCTTTGTGCAGCTCATCGTGGGTGATTTCCGTACCGCAGAACGCAACGGCCTGATCCAATATACCCAGTGCATCACGCAGGGCGCCATCCGCCTTTTTAGCGATAACATGCAGCGAGTCTTCATCAATGGTGATGCTCTCTTTTTGGCTGATATCTCTGAGGTGGTCGACAATCTCCTCTACCGATATCCGGCGGAAATCGTAACGCTGACAGCGGGAGATAATCGTCGGCAAAACCTTATGAGGCTCGGTCGTCGCGAAAATAAATACGGCATGATCCGGCGGTTCTTCGAGGGTTTTGAGCAGGGCGTTAAAAGCCGGCTTGCTCAACATGTGCACCTCGTCGATGATGTAAATCTTGTACCGGCCGGTCTGTGGCGGAATGCGGACCCGCTCCCGCAACGCATGAACATCTTCCACTTTATTGTGGGATGCGGCGTCCATTTCAAATATGTTGAGCGTGTTGCTCAGCTCCTCTCCGTCAACCGATTCATCCACCTCGTTGACCGTACGGGCCAACACCCGGGCCATGGTGGTTTTTCCCACACCCCGCGGTCCGCAAAACAGATAGGCATGGCTCAGCCTGTTCTGAGCAATGGCGTTTTTAAGTGTTTCGCTAACATGACTTTGTGATACAATATCGTCGAATGAACGGGGACGATATTTACGGGTCAGCGCTTTATATACATCGGCCATCGGCGTATCGGTTGATGTTGGTTTTCTGCTGTCCGGAAAGTAAGAATCACAGTAATGAAATGCTCAGTGGATGTGGTTGGTGTTTGGGTGTTCGTTTGTTCGAATGTTTGACTGTTTGATCGTTTACATTCAAACAATCAAACACCCGAACAATCAAACATTATTCTTTGCGATTTTTCACGTGTTCCTCGAAGAAATGGAACATCCGATAGTATTCGTCATACCATGCGTTGGGATCCTGAAATGAATGGCGCTCATCCGGATAAACCATCATCTCGAAGTTGGTATTGCCCGACTGTATAAGCTTATTGGCATACTGCATGGCGTCCTGAAAACCGACATTATCATCGATCAGTCCGTGCAGGAGCAGTGCCGGACGCTCCAGTTCTTCGGCATAAGTAAGCGGTGAACTTCGTTCATAATGTTCGGGATACTCCTCCGGATCTCCGAGTCTTGGTCGGGTGTACCAGGGATTCGCATAGTAGTAGTTCACCCAGTTCGTCACTTTGCGCAGGGCCGCTCCGGCATGGAAACGATCGGGTTTGTCGGTCAGAGTATACAACGCCATGAACCCGCCGTAGCTGCCGCCGTAAATACCAACCCGGTCGAGATCTACATACCCACCGTTTTCAGCAAGGTAGTCCAGTCCGTCGACGATATCCTTGGTTTCATACTTGCCCATCCAGTTGGTGACATCTTCGCGGAAGTCACGGCCGTAGCCGGTACTGTGGCGGAAATCCACTTCAACGGTCACATAACCATGTTTGGTCAGGTATTGATCAAACATATACTCCCGCCAGTAGTTGTTCGACCATCCTTTGTAGACATTCTGGAGAGAGCCGGCTCCGTGGGCAAATACAACGACCGGATATTCCTCATTTTCGTCAAAATCCAACGGCTTGAGCACTCTCATGGAAAGTTCGGTTTCACCATCTCTGCCGGTAAAGCGGATATACTCAGGCTTCTGCCAGTCAATGGCTTTGAACCGCTCGGGGATAGATTCGGTCAGCCGGGTTTCCGCGGGGTTGCCGCGCAAATCCAATTGATAGAGCTCAAACGGTTCATTCCACCACGTCTTCTGATACACCAGCATCGACTTTGCCGGACTCAGATTGAATGACTGCCGGAATGCCGGCTCCTCGGTGAGACGCGTGTTTTGACCGCTGTTTACATCCAATCTGTAAATATGTCGTTTACCGGGGTCTTCCTCCGTAGACGCATACACAATTTGGCTGCTGTTTACCCATTCTGCGTACGGCACTTCAAAATCACCCCGGGTATGCTGCTGAAGCCCGCTGCCATCCGGATTCACCGTGTAGATGTGAGCCCAGCCGTCCTGTTCGGAAGTAAACATGATTAAATCCCGGTCCGGGGAGAACTCCATCGTGCTTCGGGCAGGATAAATCCATCCGTCGGTTTCATCCTCAAAGATCGTAACCGCATTGCCTTCGCTCAGATCGTACACCTTCATGGTGCGCTCTTTCATGTCACGATCGGTCCGGTCTACGGCCAATAACGAGCCATTTTTATTTACAGAGGTGTTCATGATACTGTAAATACCGTCAAACAGCGTATCTTTTTCAGCCGATTCCACTTCAATCGCAGAGGCATAAACATGAGCCTGCCCTCGCTGGCTTTCTCCCGGATCGACAAACTTATCCACGTATTCCGGGAAGTATACCGTGCGATGGTTCGAAGTATCATACTGCAATACGAACAGATAATCTCCGTCACCGCTCCACTCACTGACAAAATACCCCGGCTCATCCTCTTCTTTGGAGGTAATCTGTCGGAATTGAGCAGTTTCGGTATCCACGATCCACACATCACCTTCTTTGGAGAGTGCAATATGCCGGTTATCCGGCGCCCAAACCGGGGAGCCGATATGACTCTGCGTACTTACGATAGTTTGTTCACGGCTGCCGTCGCTGTCGGCAACAATCAGGTCCCCCTGATCTATATAAAACAATTTGGTACGATTGGGGCTGTACGTAGCCCGGTTAAAAACCCCATCCTCGTACTCGGTTACCGCTCCGCTTCCGCGAGCTACCTGATACTGCCCTCGCTGAGCGTAACTGGAGTCGTTCCAGCTGAAAAATATGCGGCTGTCGTCATAGGTAAAGCCGCTCACTGCCGGTCGTACTCCCGGCAGGTGGGGTTCGTGAAAAATGGTTTTCAGGCTCAGGGTATCCAACCCGTCCCGGGCAAAAACACTTGCCGGCAGTAGTATAGCAATCAGGAATAGCAGTCGTTTCATAGTTCCGTATTACGTTAGTATTTCCAACCCTTGGTTTTGAATGGTGATCAATTCATCCCGGATAGGTCATCCGGCTTAATCACACAAAAACCTTTGGTGATACCGGATATAGCATAAGTGGCTGTAAATGTACTTACACAAAAATTAATTGCCAACCCATTGATCAAAGGAATCTTTCGGTAATCCGGGTTCAATGCTCTGAGGCTATCAGAGCTTCAATTTCTGAACGTTCTTTCGGCACATTGGTTAAATTTTCATTGCTGCCGTTGGTGACGATCACATTGTCTTCAATCCGAATACCACCGGAGTGCAGATGGGGCTCTATTTTATCGGCATTCAGATACCGGGATTTCTCCTCATCCTCAAATGCCGGTTTTAACAGGGCCGGGATAAAATACAGGCCCGGCTCAATGGTAAGCACCATACCCGGCTCAATGGTTCGCCGTGCTCTGAGAAACTTCAGCCCGGGCCGATCAATTTTTTCCACACCTTTGGGATACCCTCCGACATCGTGAGTGTCCAGGCCGAGAAAATGGCCAAGTCCGTGGGGGAAGAAGAGGGCAAAAATATTTTTCTCCATCAGCTCATCGAGCTCGCCTTTCACCAATCCCATCTGATTAAGCCCATCGAGCATATCGCGGCTGGCTTGCAGGTGCAGCTCCTCCATTTTGTTACCGGGTATAACATTATCGATAGCATTGTTCTGGGCATTCAATACGATGTCATAGAGTTCTGCCTGGAATTCGGTGAATTTGCCGTTCACCGGATAGGTGCGGGTCACATCAGCGGCATAGCCGTTGTGTTCGGCGCCGGCATCCACCAGAAACCATTCGCCGTCTTTTAGCTGACGGTCGCAATTGACATAGTGCAGAATGGCGCTTCCGGGACCTGACGCATAAATACCACTGTACGGTTCATGGACCATCCCCCGCGACAGGCGGACATAGTCGAACTCGGCTTTCATTTCGTATTCCTTCATCCCGTGGCGCACCACCTTCATCAGGCGGCGGTGAGCTGTATTGGCTACATCAGCAGCTTTCCGAAGCTGGTTGCACTCCCAGTCGGTTTTGATGCACCGGCAATAGGCCAGCGCATCTTTCAACAAATTATCGTCGGTCTGCCAACCCGATTCCCCGATTTCTTCGGCACTATCTTCATCAAGACAGTAAATGCGTTCGGGCTTGTAGCTGCCAATGACCTCTTCCAGCTCGTCATCGTAATGCACCTTATCGGGTTTATAGCGGGCATTGTAGTCATCCTTCGTAAATACATAACCGTTCCACACGGCAAACTGGGCATCCCGCCTTGGTACAAATAAGTGCCAGGTTCCGCTCGGTACATGCATCAGCATGTGAAAATCCGGTTCGTTAACTCCGGTCAGATACCAGAAATTAGATTCCTGACGAAACGGATATTCAAAGTCGGTATCGTAACGATGATAAACGGTTCCCCCTTCGAGATAAATAAGCGCGTTAGTTTCCTCTTGAAAGCACTCTTTGAGTTTTGCGCGGTGTTCGCTATGCATGGGTTAAACTTTGTTGATTTAAGTATTGAATAACCGGCTCAATCATATCCATCGAACCGGATGCTACTCTCGGATTCAGTGGCAGAGTAATACTTTCGAAAAGATGTACCGGTATGGTTTTATCAGGCAGATAGAGCGTGGTATCCGGGCCTACTTTTTTCCGGTGCAACTCCGGATTAAGCTCCACCAAACCGGCATTTTTATTATTCTTTTTAAACAACATGACGATCCGGGTGCTGCCATGTTTAGAGGCAACCATGGACATGGCCACTTTCCACTCATCATCAAATTGGATAATCCTGTAATAGTGCTGCAGGGAACCGTCCGGTGATTGAACCTTAGGTTGAAGGTAAACGATATTGCCGGGGTTATCCCGGATTTCATCAACAAACACGCGATGCAGCATTTCGCTTAAGAACCGGCGTAATTGCGGGCTTGTATTTTCACCGGCGAACCCGCGTTCCGACCAATAGTCAAACCGGGAAGTTTGTGCTGTTTCTGCGGGTTCCGGCCAGCTCACCGGCAGTTCTTCAACCTCCGTATCCGGATCGGTGGTTTTATAGATGTAGTCGTTCACCCCGTTGGTTACCATAACATAGTCTGAGTCAACACTCCGGTTATAGCTGCCGGCCTGAATCATCGTATCGAGGTTGAGGTTGACATTTTCAGCCTTGCACTCAACCAGCAGAACGGGGTTAAATTTCCGGTCATAACATAGTACATCCACTCTTCCCTTCTGGTCTTCATTGCCGCGCTCGGCCAGAACCTCCAGGCCGATCCGGCTTTTAGGCCAACCGGCCTCATAGATCAGATAGTCAATCAATCTCAGCCGAACCCGCTCCTCCGGACGATTAACCAGGGGTTTTTTCAGGATAGGGTTCCACAACATGCGTTTACCCTGTCTCCAGGTAATTCTCGGAAAATGACGTAATGCGCGACTATTTTTCACTTTTTTCACCCATCATCATGATCTAAATAAACCGCGTCTAAAATACGCAACCGTTGCCATTGGCCAAATCAAATTTTGGAATGTCACGATAAAAGGCCTGCCGGGATTACATTCCGACAGGCCTTCTGATAAAAAATCAATACTATCCAGTGTTAGTTATGAAAACGTCAAGGCGCGCGAAGGCCCAAAAAGCGGAGTGTACATGGCGTACACGAGCTTTTTTGGGATCGAGCGGATCGCAATTATTGGTGTTTACTTACAGACACTACTTAGAGGCTTGAGCTTCCTGATCCTGCTCTTCCTGCTTTTTCCGGCGTTCTTCTTTACGCTTTTCCTTTTCCTCTTTCATTCGCTCTTTTTTCATCTCCTTGGCCTTTTTCTTATCGACCGACTCCATCAGCTCCTCTTTATCAATTTTCGGAGCATTTTTGTTGATGAGTTGCTGCTGGCCAACAGAGAGAATATTGAACATGGCATAGTAGAGACTCAATCCTGAGGAGAAAGAGTTGAACACAAAAAGCAGGATAACCGGCATCACATATTGCATGGCTTTCAGCGCCGGGTTGGGCGCCGCCTGCGACTGTCCGGACATTTTCATCATCAATACCATAGAGGCGGCCATAATCAGTACAAAGCCGGCAATGTGGTCGCCGAGAAGCGGCACAGTAAAAGGCAGGTTAATGATGATATCCGGTGCCGAGAGGTCATCAGCCCATAAAAACGAGGCCTGCCGTAACTCTATGGAGTTTTGAAAAAATGCAAAAAACGTAATGAGTATCGGCATTTGCAGAAGCATCGGCAAACAGCTGCCCAGCGGATTCACCTTAGCCTTTTTAAACAGCTTGAGCTGAGCCTCCTGCAGTTTCTGCGGATTGTCTTTGTACTTTTCCTGTATGGCTTTTATTTCGGGCTGCAGCTCCCGCATCGCTGCCATACTTTGGAAACTCTTTTTAGTGAGCGGATACAATGCCAGCTTTACGGCAATTGCAAACAGGATAAGCGTTACACCTATGCTGCCGGTAAGATTGCCGAAAAAATTGAAAAACGGGAGGATGATCCACCGTACAAACGGGTCGGTAAACCAGTTCAGCCATCCGAAAAACGGAGGGGAGGTTTCCACCATATCGAACCCTGAAGCATCGAAATGCCGCAGCTGGCTGTACTCGAGCGGGCCTACATACATTGAGTACTGAGCGATAGCATCTTCAGAGACCCGGGAACGTACACCAGTAGAGTAGCGATGAATCGTTTCCGGATCATCCACTTCGCCGGTTATTTCCGCTGTAAGTGTAGCTCCGTCGGTACTGTTTAACGGCTTGATCATCTGGGTAAAGAACTTAGTCTTGGAAGCGACCCAGTCAATATCTCCGGTGATCAATTGCTCGGAATAACCGATATCGTCCGGCTGAAAGTCTTCCAGAACACCTCCGGCCCGGCTGTAGGCTTTGGTATACATCGCCTCGGAAAACCTGGAGCCAACCGTACCCATTGCGCGCTCGGTCATATTCAGCCCCGGCCGCCAAAGCATCTCATAACTCCGGCCGCCGACATACTGTTCTATGCCGTCGAACTCTACATCAAAATCTACTCGGTGGCGGTCACCATGGAACCGGTAGGTGTAAATCAGCCGGCTGCCGTCTTCGAGCGTAAGGGCATATTGGAGTTCAGCTTGATCATCCCCTTCGAGAACAATTTCATTTTCCGGAGTGAGCTGCTCAAACATGAGCTGATCGGTCTCAACGCGGTAATTTTCCGTTGAAATAAACTCCAGTGCATAAGCCGACCTTGTGGTATCCGGTATAAGCTGAACCGGTCCGCTACTATCCCAATGTTGATGACGCAGCAGTCTATACTTAGCCGGACCGCCACCAACGGTTGTAAATGTAATTTCATAGCGGGGAGACCGGACCACCGTTTCCACCGTATCGGTGGCGGTATAGGCATCAAAAACGCCAAAAACCGGCTCTCCTTCTTCATCTTCTTCAACTTCCAATTCATCCGGATCGGCCTCTTCATCCGGCTGCTGGGGATCCACTTCCTCGGTGAGGGTATCCTGGCGGGCTTCCCGCTCAGCTTGTCGTCTTTCCAGCTCCTCCGGATCGGGAGTAGTCACCCACATCCAGGCTAACAGGAGCAGAAAAATAAGTATAAATCCGATTACGGCGTTACGGTCCAAAAGTCAGTCAGTTATGTTTTTTAGGTTCGGGTACGGGATCAATACCGCCATCACTCCAGGGATGACAGCGCAAAATGCGTGTTGCAGTAAGCCAAAAGCCTTTGAAAAAACCATGCACCTTGAATGCATCCACGGCATAGTGACTGCAGGTCGGGTAGTACCGGCAACCGGCCGGGAAAAACGGAGAGATAAACCACTGATACAACCGTATCAAAAAAACAGCAATGTATCTCATTCTTTAAGGGTCTGATCCAGCAGGGTTTGCTGTAGTTTTCTCATCAAATAGGTGCAATCTTTCAAATAGCCCTGATAGGAAGCCGAAGCATTCCGTGCTATAAAAACAAAGTGCAGGCCGAACTGTTTTTGTTTCAGCAGTTCAGCCAACTGATCTTTATTGGTTCGGTAAGCCTCGCGCATAAACCTTTTCACCTTATTGCGCTGTGCCGCTTTACCGATTTTTCTTCCGGCAATGAAGCCCACCCTCTTATCGAGAGGCCGGTCAGGTAGTTTCAGGTACCTCATAGTTACTAAACGTGCCGGAATAACCTGACCGTGTTGAAATAATTGCTGAAATGCAGTTTTACCCCGCAATACATGCCAGGCCGGAAGCCGGCCGGAATCGATAAGGCTACTTGGGTCCCCGCTCATCACTAACGGTCAGCTTCTTGCGACCTTTAGCTCTGCGGCGACTCAACACTTTTCGACCGTCGGCGCTTTCCATTCGTTTGCGAAAACCGTGTGTGTTTTTGCGGCTGCGTTTACTGGGTTGATATGTTCTTTTCATAATCTGTTTTTAATTCTTCGAAGTAGTCTGAAATCCAAGTAAAATTTCGAAAAGTTGACAGTCCGGAAATGTACAACTTTCTGCAGAAAATCAGTACCGATAATTTTTGCAAGCTAATTTGAGTTAGCCTTCGTTGTCTGATTCAGGGCATCAGGCTGCAAATACACCTGATTTTACAGCTGTTAATAAAATTCAAACGGGTTTTCCGTTTTTTTGCGGTCGCTATGTAATTAGCGTAAATTGAACAGCTTCTAACCAACGCACTGCGAAGTTTTACAGTATAAAACCTTATGATTGAAAAAGTATTTAATACAATATCCAAAGTCTTCGGCAGCAAAAGTGAAAAAGACCTGAAAAAAATCTGGCCGATTGTTGATGAGATAAAAGAATACGAAGACGAGTTAAAAGCTTTGAGCGACGAACAGCTCAAAGGTAAAACCGAAGAGTTTAAAAAAGAGATTCAGGAAGCTACCGCCGCCACACAGAAACGGATTGATGAAATCAAGAAACAGCTCAGTACGCTTGAAGAAAGCGAAGATGATGAACTTTCCATGGAGCGGCGCCAACAACTCAGCGATGAATTGACCGAACTCGATCAGGAGTGGCTTGATATCGCCGAAGAGATTCTGGAGGATATTCTCCCCGAAGCATTCGCCGTTCTCAAGGAAACCTGCCGGCGATTTGTCGGCAAATCCTGGGAGGTAGCCGGCTCGGAAATGACCTGGCAGATGGTTCCCTTTGATGTGCAGTTGGTTGGTGCCGTCGTTCTTCACCAGGGTCGTATTGCTGAGATGAAGACCGGTGAAGGTAAAACCCTGGTTGCCATTTTTCCGGCCTACCTGAATGCGTTAGTCGGCCGCGGAGTACACGTTGTTACCGTAAACGACTACCTCGCCAAACGGGACGCCGAATGGAACGCTCCGATTTTTGAGTTCCACGGGCTCAGTGTCGATTGTATTGACAAATATCAGCCCAACAGTGAACAGCGCCGCGAGGCTTATAAGTGTGATATCATTTACGGAACAAACAATGAATTCGGTTTCGATTATCTGCGGGATAATATGGCCATCACTCCGAATATGCTGGTGCAGCGCGGGCATCACTTCACCATCGTCGACGAGGTCGACTCGGTATTGATCGACGAAGCACGAACTCCGTTGATTATCTCCGGTCCGGTACCTAAGGATAATCAAGGCCAAAAATACACCGAACTCAAACCACGGGTTGAAAATCTCGTCAATGCCCAGCGCAAACTGATCAATGATTTTGTGAATGATGCCGAGCGGGCACTTGAGCAGGGTGATACAGAAAAAGCCGGTTTACAGCTGCTGCGTGCGCAAAGAGGATTTCCGAAGAACAAAAAGTTTCAGAAACTAACCCAGGAGGCGGACGTCCAGCGTCTGGTTGAGCAAACCGAGTATTTTTACCTGCAGGATCAGGGTAAGAATATGCACATTGTCGATGAGGAGATGTACTATGTCGTCGATCAGAAGCAGAACACCATCGAGATGACCGACAAAGGTCGGGACTTGCTCACCAAAGAAGGGGAAGATCCTGAGTTTTTTGTGATCCCTGACTACGGCGATGAGACGGCTAAAATTGATGAAGAATATGAGCGGCGCGAGCGGGAAGAAGTCGAAAAAATCGAAAACACCGAAGACTTCAGCCCGGAATTCAAAGAAAAGCAAATTGCCAAAGCCAAAGAAAACCTGAGAAAGGAAAAGGCCGAAAAAGTCTCCGAGCTGAACCGCAGCTTCTCAGAAAAAAGTGAGCGGATACACTCGGTTAACCAGCTTTTGAAAGCGTATACCTTATTTGAAAAAGACGATGAATACATCGTTCAGGAAGGCAAGGTACAGATAGTCGATGAGCACACCGGCCGGGTGATGCCGGGGCGCCGATTTTCCGACGGATTGCACCAGGCCATTGAGGCGAAAGAAAACGTCAAGGTGGAAGCCGCCACTCAGACCTACGCCAGCATCACCTTGCAGAACTACTTCCGGATGTATCACAAAATTGCCGGTATGACCGGTACCGCTGTTACTGAGGAGGATGAATTTCAGGAGATTTATGAAATGGATGTGGTCGAGATTCCCACCAACGTTCCGGTGCAACGTAAGGATCACGACGATTTAATTTTCCGTACCAAACGCGAAAAGTTCAATGCGGTACTGGACAAGATCAAAGAGTACAATCAAAATGGTCAGCCTGTACTGGTGGGTACTACAAGCGTTGAAGCATCCGAAAAACTAAGCCGGATGCTCAAACGGGAAAAAATCAGCCACAACGTACTGAACGCCAAGAACAACCAGAAAGAAAGTGAAATTGTAGCCCATGCCGGTCAGCGTGGCGCTGTTACTATTGCTACTAACATGGCCGGCCGTGGTACGGATATTAAGCTTGGCCAGGGTGTAAAAGACCTCGGAGGCTTGGCCATCATCGGTACGGAACGCCACGAATCGAGACGGACCGACCTCCAGCTGCGCGGACGATCCGGAAGACAGGGGGATCCCGGCGAATCTCAATTTTATGTTTCCCTGGAAGACGATCTCATGCGCCTATTCGGTGAAAGCCTTGCCAAGACGATGGACCGCATCAAGTTTGATGAAGGTGAGGTATTGCAGCACAGTTGGCTTTCCAAATCCCTGGAGCGTGCCCAAACCAAAGTAGAGCAAAACAACTTCAGCATCCGAAAACGGCAGCTTGAGTTTGACGACGTACTCAACAATCAGCGTAAGGTTGTTTATGAGCGGCGTCGCAATGCGCTTCTCGGCGATCAGCTGGCCAATGAAATCCTCAATATGCTTGAGGATACCATCAGCAGCATTGTTGAAGAATATTATGAACTCGGTGAATATGACAGCATTCAGGAGCGGGTACTCCGTCAGCTTGCCGTAGATGTAGAGCTTGACCGCGAACACTGGTCCAACATCGGCCAGGATGGTTTGGTTGATTTAATTTTCGAACGAGCCCTGGAAACTTATCGGCAGAAAGAAAAGCGAATCAGCGAACCGTTCTACAGTGTCATCAAAAGGATTAGCGAAAGTGACTCCGACAATAAACCAAGCAAAGTGCAGATTCTGTTCACCGACGGAGTCCGGAGAATCCGGGTTGTTGTCGACGTTGAAGAGGCCGTTAAAAGTGAAGGCTCTGAAGTTATGCGGGCCCTTGAGCGATCTGCGGTACTTTCCATCATTGACGAAAAATGGATGGAACACCTGCGTGAGCTTGACTCGGTAAAAGAAGGTATCGGCCTGCGTTCGTTTGGTCAGCGTGATCCGCTCCGTGAATACAAAAAAGAAGCCTACAACATGTTTGTGGAGCTGGTGGATGATATCAACTCCGAGGTAACTTCATTGATCTGGCGCTCCGTCCCGGAAGCTACGCCGGATCAGACACAGATGAAGCAGGCCAAAGATGCGCCTTCCAAACGCATGGTAGACCCGAGCAAGCTAAAAGCTTCACAAGCCTCTTCCCAGAATATGGGCATCCGTTTCGGAGACGGCGGTCAGCAAAGCCAGGGGCAGTCTCAGGCCAACGGAGGGCAGCAAAAGCGTCAGCCTGAAGTGGTGGGAGCTAAAGTAGGCCGGAATGACCCCTGTCCATGCGGTTCCGGCAAAAAATATAAGCAGTGCTGCGGGCGGTAATAGAAGCTTAAAGCACAGCCGTTTCTTATCTAAACATCACCTTCCAGGTCCGTTGACCTGGAAGGTCTTTGTTATTCTTAACTCACGTTTCAATTACGGTCTACCCGGAGGCTCAGGCAACTCGGTAGTGCCGGTACTCTCCCCGCCTGCCCGATACTGATTTGCCAAAATTAATGCCCCGGTGAGCATAAGTGTGGCTGAAATGGTTGCCAGCATCCAAATTCCGGCTCCCGCTCTCTGATTTTGAGCGCTATACGGAGAGTTCATTTGTTCATTCAGCCCGATACTTTCTCTGCCTGCCCATTGGATCTCAAACCCTGAGCTCTCGGCTTCACTGCCATTTTTCCCTTCCACAGGCGTATATGATCCCTCATATTGGGAATATTCGGAGGATTCGTGTTTGGATTCAGCAGCTGCGCTCACCGGACTCCAGAGATAATCGAAGCTGCGAGTCAACCGGACTTCATCGGCGGAAACTGAAAAGAGCGACTCCCCTTTAAACTCAAGATTATTTTTTGCAGAGGCCTCTTGAGGTATGAATGAGACGGACGCCATCAAAGCCATAAGCAGGCTAAACGCTCCGAATACCACGGTGTGTAGAGTTATTGCTTTCTGTACCATAATGTAATCTCCTTACTTAACCAGCATCATTTTTCCGGTTTTAATTTCGTTTCCTGCCACCAGCCGGTATATGTACGTACCACTGGCAAGCGCCGATCCGTCGAACTCCACGGTATACCAGCCTGCCGACTGCTGTTCATTATCTACGAGAGTCTGGACTCGGCGGCCGAGAATATCAAATACCTCGATCCGTACATTCTCTTCCTCTACCAGCGCATACCGGATGGTTGTGGTCGGGTTAAACGGATTCGGATAATTATCCTTCAGCGTAACCTGATCCGGGAGCAGGTTTTCTTCAATTTCTTTTATATAGGCTTCGTCACCCACATACACGGTGTAGGTTACTTCCGGTTCGGTAACATCAATTTCAATTTCGTCGCCATTATCAAAAATGTACGATTTTCGGGTTACCGGATTGACAATCATTAATCTCGCCTGATCGCTCATTTCTTCAAAATCGGCAGTCCAGGTTAATGTTTCGCCCACCGGAGCCTTTACATCAACTTCGTATTCGGTTCCTTCCTCGTTGTATACGGAGCCGGTTGTTCGTCTCAGAGAGGAGCGTTTACCGGCATCACCTGAGTTGATCGCCATACCATAATGCGACTGCTGCAGACTCGGGTAGGGTGAATTAAACCGCTCCGGATTATCTGAACTGAAGACCATATCCACGGAAGTTATAAATTGATTGCCGGAGGCTTCTTCGTTGTCCTGATCATCACCGGCCCATCTTGCCTGAAGGGCTATTCGGCTGGCTTCAGGATCGGTCACCATTTCTTCTATCTCCGGCTCGGGGAGTCCGCGGGCTTCAAAATCCGTAAACGGGATATGCAGCTCTTCCAGCTCCCACTCCGGATTGTTGTAGAAATAATACCCTTTCATTGGCCTCATCACTTCTTCTTCAATAAACAGCGAGCTGTACCCGAACAATTGCATTTCGTTAAAATCTGCAGGAATACCTTCTATGCCGTATTCCTCAAGTCCTTTGAGATTAAAGGCCTTCACCAGGTTCCAGTCAACTGAGTCAAAAAACGGGTTGGTTATAATGTTCCAACCGGGGTGCAGCTCAATGGGGTAAGTGTCGATATCAGTCGGCAGCACAGGCCGAATTTCATCATCAACACTAACGGCATCCCGATGAATTACCCAGTATGCGGCACCTTCCCCGAACTCCAGCGAGTCATTATCCGCCTCAAATTCAACAAAATAATCCTCCTCTTCCCCGGTATCGTGGAAGGCGCGCCAATCCTGCATGTAGGCTCCTTCGATAACCTCATCGAGAATAAAGTTTTCGGAGCCCGGCAACCCAATTAACCTCGAATCTTCCGGTATCATATTGGCGCCATCATCACCGGGCGGGGAGAACCTGATGGTATTGCTAAATTCACGGCCGGCCGGATTGGAACGAGTGCTGAATACTTTGGTATCACTCCAGTCACTTGTGGTAAGTTCATCAATAACTCGTACCCGCAAGTAATGTGTTTTGGCATCTTCTAAACCGGAAACTACCACAGCAGTCGTATCCGTATTACCATCAGTTACCATACTCTGGAGCTCATCGTCATCAAATATCATGTACTCAAACTCAACACCATTGTGGTTGCTGGCCCAGCTTATAGACGGAGCAGAGCTGATATCGACAGCTCCCGGATTCGGAAACAGCAGCTCCGGAGGTTCAGCCTTGGAAATAAACGTACCTACATCCGACCATTCCCCGGCATCTGATTCATTTACAGCTCTTACCCGCCAATCGTATATGGTAAACCAATCCAGTTCGTCGTTGATCGCAACTTCCACGTCTTCCACATCTTCCAGAACCATTACCGGTTGGTCGAAATTACCCTCTTCAGCAATTTCTATTACATAATGCTCTGCCCGCTCTGCTGAGCTCCAGGCCAGCATCGGGTCGAGTTGTACGCTACCGGTGGAGTCTGTCGGGGTTTCCAATACAACCTCACCCGGAGGTCTCAGAATAGTTTCAAATGAGAAGGTTTCTGACCATTCGCCTGCTCCGGCATCGTTGGTTGCACGAACTCGCCAGTAGTAGGTTTGTGCATCAGACAAATTCTCCGTAATCGGGAAGTCTGTTCCTGATATTTCGTTTTCATTTACTACATGATTACTAAAGGCACCATCAGTGGAAACCTGCAAATCGTAAGAATCAGCGCGATCAGCGGAAAGCCAGTTAAACTCCGGCTGTAGTGGTACATCTTCTTTGCCGTCTTCCGGAAAGTCAAGGGTCACCTGAGGCGGAATTTCCTTAACGGTAGTAAAAGATCTGATTTCGGACCACTCCCCGGCACTCCCTTCATCATTAATACCTCTGACGCGCCAGTAATAGGTGCGCTCGAAACTTAAGGGAGTTTCAACCTCATATCCACTGGATTCAATATCATCAATATCCCGGATGATATCTTCACTGTTGAATTCCTCGTAATCAGAAACTTGTAAATGATAAGTCTCCGCGCGCTGGGTTGACTCCCAATCAAATTTCGTTTCCACCGGTATATCCGTTGCCTGATTATCCGGTGCTGAAAGTACAACAGGTGGTGGAGTAGAGTTATACGTTATTGTAAACTCACCTTCTTCATTGGAATTACCGGCAGCATCTTCTGTTACGCCTTCCGGAATGTTCAGTGTTACAAGCCCGTCTGTTATTGGTTCAATACGGACTGAAAACGAGTCTCTGGCTGCATCATTAAAATCAATAATATTTGCATTATCCGGGAAGATATCCTGAACATCAAAGCCAAAGACCCGGTCGCTGAACATAATAGAAACTGTAAATTCACTTGATCGGGTTGGGTCATCTTCATTTGTATCAAATGAAATAGTTGGCCTTGAGCCATCGTAGATGATGGTAAAAGTATCTTCATAGGGTAAGTTCTCACCGCCATCACCTGTGAATGCGACTCCTTCAGGCACATTTACGGTAACCTGCCCGTCGCTTTCCGGTCGAATATCTACCATAAATGTCCGGTCATCATCTGTGCTTGCATCACCCTGTACCGAACCGTTTATGATATCCAGCTCTCCTTCACGAAACAGACTGATTTCAAGACTAAACTCAATTTCAAGCCGGATCGGGTCTACATTCGTGGGATCATTTATCTCTTCATCCGCTTCTACACGAACTACTTCCGGACGCTCCGGGGTATACTCAATCTCGAATCGGGCTTCTTCCTCGTTTTCGTTACCGGCCGGGTCTTCTACCGCTCCTTCCGGTATGGCAACTACCACTTCATCAAAAGATTGCGGGCTTACCTGCAAGGTGAATTCACCATCACCTTCATCTATAATGTCAACGGAGGAGACATTGATCAGCCCAAGACTGTTTTCATCAAAATCGTAAACGGTTTTATTAAACTGTACAGTTACTTCAAAAGGATTGTTATGGGTCTCCTCCTCTTCTTCACTACTCAGCTCAACGGTGAGCGGTGTTGTATCGTAGCGAACATTCAGGTTGTTCGATACTTCGTTGGCGTTTCCGGCCTCATCCTCCAGTGATCCCGAATTGATCTGCAGGCTAACTACAAGATTATCTCCATCAGCGGGTTCAACTCTTGCGATATAATGCTCATCGGAGTCTCCTTCCAGCACTTCCGTTACGGTTCCGTTTAGAATGAAAATGTCAGACTCATCGATCTCCACTACCGGCTCGGAAAGCAGTATTTCAACTTCAAAAGGATCTTCATTAGTGCTGTTATATTCAGGTCCTACGAGGGTAACCAGTGGTGAAATACTGTCATAGAAGACGGTATATTCAACATCACTTTCTTCAAGTGGATTTCCGGCTGTATCATAAAACGCTCCGACCGGAACTTCAATTTCTATTTCGGCCTCGCCTTCCGGATCATTGGGTACCACTTCTACAATGTAGGTTGTATCGTTATCGGTTGTGAAATCCACCGCCTCTGCATTTGATATGGCCAACAGGGATTCATCGAAGTCTACTATTTCTTCACTGAATTCTATGGCAATTTCAAACGGACTCTGATTTGTCGGATTTGAGTAGCCATCAGCCATGGCGATTTGCTCAACTCTCGGGCGGGATCCATTAAATGTAATTGATGAAGTGGCCGGGTCAGCATTGCGGGTCCCTACGATATTTTCATAAGAGTCTTCAGGAAGCGTTACCTCTACCAAACCATCATCCTCAGCATTAACCGTTAACCGGTATTCATCATCATCTCCCGTAAGGTCAACCGGATCGGCGTTGGTGAGTTCAAAATCCTGCAGTGACAAGTCGGTAACGTTCACGCTGAAGGTAATATCAAAATCTATTTCAGATTCATTGGTAGGATCATCGGGAACCGGTTCAAAAGTAATTACCTCCGGCGGGGTATTATCAAATACGATCTCAAAGCTTCCCTCCTCATTGGGATTTCCGGCCTGATCCTCGGCAACCGCTTCCGGTACGGTAAGGGTTACTTCACCATTTCCCAGGGGACTGATAACAGCAGAGAACAGATCATCATCTATATCATCAAATGAGCTTAGCGTAGCATTATCAAGATCAAGGTCAGAGGCGCTCAGGTTTAGTGCCGTTTTGTTGAACTCAAGAAGGACTTCAAATTCCTGTTCGTTGGTCAGTTCATTTTCGTCACTGCTAAATTCAATCGTAAACGGAGTGACATCATAAGTAACTATCAAAGGATCTGACGATTCGTTATTGTTACCGGCAATATCCTGCGCCGCCCCAGCGGTGACAATAATGGAAATATCAATTAACTCTTCATCCGGCGGAGCAATTGTTGCTATATAGCTGTCCGGACTTCCGTCTTCTTCAACATCAATAACTTCTCCATCTGATGTTGTAAACCCGTCCTCATCCAAACCCGAAACTTCCTTGGAGAATTCAACCTGTATTTCGAACGGATCCTCATTGGTGATATCAAACTCCGGTCCTGTGAGCTGTACCGTTGGAGCAATTCCGTCATATACAATGGAGAAATCTTCATCATCTGCAAGATTTGTATTACCGGCGATATCGGTAAACACATCAGCCGGAACCTCAACTTCTATGACGATATGCTCATCGGGCTGATCGGGCGAGATTTCCACCGTAAAGGTAGTATCATTATCACTGCTGAATCCTTCAGCCTGTCCGTTTGTTACAATCAGCTCATTTTCATCAAAGTCTTCAATTTCCTGATTGAACCGGATATCTATAAAAAACGGATCCGAACTGGTAGGATCGGCATAACCGTCTGCGGGTGCAATCTGCTCAACGAACGGTTTACTTGCGTCATAAACGACAGATGCTGAGTCACTTTCTTCATTATAATTACCGGCTTTGTCGGTATATACTTGTTCGGGCAGCGTCGCAGTTACCTCCCCGTCGTTAACCGCCTGAACCGTCAACAGATACTGATCGTCCTGCCCGGTCAGATTTCCGGGTGAGGCGTTAGTAAGATCAAAGTCATCCAGTTCGAGCTGCTCCACTTTTTCACTGAACGTAATTTCAAACTCTATTTCAGCTTCATTGGTCGGATTATCGGAGAGCGCCCGGAACTCCGTTACTGCAGGCGGAGTTATATCGTATTCAATTGTAGATTCAGCAGACTGTGTATTCGTATTGCCGGCAAGGTCGAAGAAACTGCCGGGTGCAAGTGTTACTTCTATTTCTCCTTCTGTTTCTGCTTCGAGGCTGAGTGTAAAGCTATCTTCTTCCCCATCCACATCAATTCCTGTACCTCCGGTAATGGTAAAATCGTCGACTTCGGGTTCCTGTATCGGCTCACTGAAGGTAATTTCGAACTCAATTTGCTGTTGGTTGGTCGGATCGTCCTGAACAGGTTCAAAGTAGGTGACATAAGGTTCTGTAATATCATACACGACCCAGGCTGATGCCGAGGTTTCGTTCCTGTTACCGGCTTCATCTTCATACGTATCTTCCGGCAGAGTAACTGTCACTGTGTCTTCGCCAATCGCTTCAACTTCGATGACATACTGATCTTCATCGCCAAAAAATCCCTGATAAGTGGCATTTTGCAATTCAAAGTCAGTCAATTCCAGGTCCACTACCGGTTCGGAAAATGTGACTTCAAATGAGATATCATCCTCATTGGTCGGATTATCTCCCATCGGAACAATTTCAACCACCTCAGGCGCATTCTCGTCATAAAAGGTTGAAGCTGAATATGTTTCATCACTCGGATTACCTGCCAGATCCGTGTACTCACCTTCTTCTAAAGTGGCCGTAACGGTTCCGTGATCTATCGCCTGAACGATCAGGGTGTATTCGTCCTCTTCTCCGTCCAGCTCCGAGCCTAATGCATTATCTAACTCGAAGTCACCGAGCCTTAAATCGGCAACCGGTTCACTAAAGACCAGTTCAAATTCAATCGTTTCATCATTAGTGAGGTCGCCCGGTATGGGTTCAAACGTGATCAATTCCGGCGGGGTGATATCATATTCGATCTCAGCAGATGCTCCTTCAATATTCGTGTTACCTGCCGCATCCTCATAGCTTCCCGAAGGTAATTCCACGACCACATCCCCTTCATCTATAGGATGAACGCTTATCGAGTAACTGTCATCATCGCCGGAGAGCGATAGCTGATCGGCGTTGGTCAATTCAAAATCATCTTCTTCAAGTTCATAAACTGCCTCACTGAAGGTAATATCAAACTCAATTATCGATTCATTGGTCGGGTCGCTCTGAACCGGTTCGAACTCGGTAACTCTCGGAGCGGTATCATCAAATGTGATGGAAGAGTAGTATTCCAGATTGTTTCTATTTCCGGCCAAATCCTCAAAGCTGTCTTCTGGTAGTGTAACTTCAACGAGGCCTCCTTCATCAGCCTCAACAAGCAAGGTGTACTCATCTTCTTCCACATCATCCCCATCCGGAAGTACATTAACCGCTGTACCGTTTACTACATCGAAATCATCCTCATGTAAATCTGTTACCAACTCGCTGAAATGGAGTTCGAATTCAATAAACGCCATGCCTGTGGGATCATCCGGTATGGGCTCAAACTTCTCAACAACCGGCGGTGTATCATCATAAATAATCGAAGCGGAAGCTGAGCCGGTATTGAGGTTACCGGCTTCATCTTCAAATGTTTCTTCCGGAAGGGTTATTTCTACAGGCCCTTCATTTGAAGCTTCTACAATCAGGGTATACTCATCTTCACCATCTTCATCGGGTTCAAGATCAACACGGGAAACATTGGATGGTTCGAAGTCACTTAGCCTTAAATCATAAACTGGTTCACTGAATTTAATCTCAAAGGTTATTTCCGAATCATTGGTCGGATCATCATTTACTGTAGTGAATTCTTCTACAAATGGCGGCTCATTATCGTACATAATGGAGGCCATCTCCGATTGTTGATTACGATTCCCGGCTTCGTCTTCAAATCGGTCAGCCGGCAATGTAACTTCAACCATGCCGTGACCCTGCGCGGTTACCGTAAGCGTGAATTCATCATCTTCAACCACAGTTAGCTGGGGATCTTCTGCATTTACGAGATCAAAATCACCCGTATCTATATCAAATACCGGCTCACTGAAAACCAGTTTAAAATCAATTTCCTCATTATTTGTAGGATCATCCGGAATGGCTTCAAATTCTTCAACAACCGGTGGTTCGTTGTCATATTTTACCGAATCCGTAGCGGAGTCCTCATTTAGGTTGCCGGCCGCATCCGTAAAACTTTCTTCTGTTAACGTAGCCTCAACCAGCCCATAGTCTTCGGCTTCAACTAATAATATGAAGTTGTCAGTGCTGTCACTTGGATGGTTGCCATTTTCCAAATTAACGAAGGATGCATTACTGATGATGAAATCATCCTGATCCAGGTCGCCATGATAAATTTCCTCACTCAACAGGATATCAAATTCAATAAAGGACATGCTTGTAGGATCATCTCCAAGGGCCTGAATGTGCTCAATCGTCGGCGGGGTGATGTCATATTCGATGGTTGCAACAGCTTCCTGTGAATTTTCATTACCTGCAGCATCTTCAAAGCTTTCCGTATTCAATGTTACGGTTATCTCACCTTCATTGGCGGTAGTGATAGTAAGGATATAACTATCATCTCCATCTTCGCCATCAAGATCGTATCTGAAGCCGTTATCAACATCAAAATCCTGCACATTCAAACCATAAACCGGTTCACTTGTGGTAATCTCAAATTGGATTTCATCTTCATTCGTGGGGTCGTTGTTGATCGGCTCAAAGCTGGTGACAAACGGGTCGGTATTATTATACACGACGGAGGCCTCGGCGGAGTCTTCATTGCGGTTGCCGGCATGATCTTCGAACCGATTCCCCGGCAGCTCAACAATAACATCACCGGAGTCGATGGCGGTTACCGTCAGCGTATATTCATCCCCCTGCCCCTGAAGCTGTTCGTTGCCGGCATTTGTGATAACAAAATCCGATTCCTCAAGATTGGTGACCGATTCAGTGAAAATGATTTTAAAATCTATTTCAGCATCGTTGGTCGGATCATCGGAATCCGCATAGATATCATAAACTTCCGGCGCGGTATTGTCATAAATTATTGAGGCCGAGTCCGGCTCCACATTATAGTTGCCCGCAAGGTCTCTGAAGGTGTTTTCGTTAAGTTTTACTTTTACCTCTCCGTCATCTAACGGCTCTACCCTTACCACACGTTCGTCTTCATCGCCGGTTAGATTTGTTACTTGGGCGTTCGTGGTCTCGAAATCCGTATCCACCAAATCCTCCACCGGTTCGCTGAAGGTAATTTCAAAATCGATTTGACCTGCATTAGTAGAATCAACATCCGGAACAGGGTTGAACTGCTGTACGTATGGTGGAGTCGGGTCGTACTCAACGGTTGCAAGCGTATCCTGCTCATTTCTGTTGCCGGCTGCGTCCTGGTAAGTATCATCCGGCAGGGTTATGGTAACCAGCCCTTCATCTTCAGCTTCAACTGTAAGGATATAATTTGCTTCGGAGCCCTGCAGACCAACGTCACGTGCATTATCATAAACAAAATCATCCAGCTCCAAATCCTCAATCGGTTCACTGAAAGTGATTTCAAAATCGACTTCCGCTTCATTGGTCAGCTCACCTGGCACCGGATCAAAGATTTCTACAAAAGGAAGAGACCGGTTGGATTCAATCTCGTAATCCTCAGCTTCAACAATATTGCCGGCAGCATCTACCGGGGGTTCGGCAGCACTGCCGTCTGGAATAGTAACCGTGACCGGACCATCAATTAATGGAGAAACTTCAACAGTATATTCGTCGTCATCAACCTGACTCAGGTTGTTGAGATCTGCATTAACCGCATCCAAATCACCTAAATCTAAATCAAAAACCGGTTTGTTAAAGGTCAGTGTAAGAGGAAAATCATCCGCATTGGTCGGGTCTTGTTCATCCGATTCCATTTCAACTGTAAACGGTGTCACGTCATAGACTACCGTCAACTCTGCGGATTCTTCATTTCCATTACCCGCTTCATTTTCCACCGCATCCTCGGCAACCTGGATTATAACTTCTACCGAATCACCGGCATCCGGCTCAATTAGAGCGATATACTGATCAGCTTGTCCATCTTCATCTACCTGAATAGCCTCCCCGTTGGTTACATTAAACCCATTGGTTGTAAAACCGCTGACCTCTTCCGAAAACTCTATATAAACCTCAAAAGGAGACTGATTGGTTGTATTGTGCTCGGGTCCGGAAAGCTCATCCACTATCGGCGGCGTACCGCGATAGGTAATATCAAAATCGAGATCATCGGCTTCATTCAGGTTTCCGGCATGGTCGGTATACACTTTTTCCGGAACACTGATTTCAATTACCGCGTCGTCAGCGGGTTCATCCGGCGTGATTTCGACGATAAATGTTTCATTATCACTGCTACTCCAGTCTGTTGCTTCTGCAAACTCTACATCCAGATCGCCTGCATCAAAATCGGTAAGTTCTTTAGTGAATTGGATTTCAACTTCAAACGGACTCTGGTTGGTAGGGTCATCATAACCTGTAGCCGGTTCAATGGCAGCCACCTCCGGCCTGGTAATATCATACGTAATTGAAGATGATGCCGAAGTAGTATTTCTGTTTCCGACTGTATCTTCATAGCGATCAGCCGGTATTTCCACTTCAACCAAACCCTCCGAAACTGCCTGTACGGTAAGTATCCGGCTGTCGCCACTGCCGGTCAGATCAACTTTATCTGCATTGGTAGTATTAACATCCGCAAGCGTCAGTCCCGTTATGGGTTTGGAAAATTTGATTTCAAAGTCTATTTCAGCTTCATTCGTCGGGTCATCCGGTATCGGAGTAAACTCGGTAATCTCGGGGGGATCCTGACTGGAAACAATATCAAAAATCACTTCCGGGCTTTGGTTAGTTGCAGCATCTTCGGCCGCGCCCTCCGGGAGTTCGACAATCACCTCTCCGTCTTCGTCCGGTACCAGCTCAAAATTGAAATTTCCGTCTCCAAGATCCTGAAAATTGATCAGACTGGCATTGGTCACCGTAAAGTCGCCCTGATCTAAATTGAACACCTCTTTATTGAATTCCAGGGAAACCAGAATCTGTTCGGCGCTGGTTGTATCCGGTTCAGTGGTGGACATCTCAGCGGTCAGCTCAGTTACATCGAACGTAACCTCGTATACCCCTGACTCAAGGTTTCCGGTCCCATTGTCGTTTTGAAAGTAATCATGTTCTATATACATGGATACCGTGACGAACTCATCACCATTCGTCCCCCGGTCCGTTTCAATAACCGCTCTGAACCTGTCGGAATCCAAACGTGTGAGCTGCTGCAGGTCTCCATTGTCTATCTGAATGCCGTTTTGATCATAGGTATCAATATCGTCATCGAAGACGATTTCCACATCAAACGTTTCATGACGGGTGGCATCATGCTCCGGGCCTTCGAATTCCGCCCAGGGAGCGAGACCGTCATAAAAAATGGAGAAGTTTTCGGTGTCGCCTTCATTGGTATTGCCGGCCGCATCCTCAAAAACATCGGGAGGCACTTCTACAAAAATCTCATGCTGTGCACCAACATCATCGGGAGTAATATCAACAATGAAGGTTTGGTTATCGTCCGTTGCGAATCCGGTTCCTTCGGCATCCGGGTGAATATTTAAATCCCCCGTATTAAAATTGACGATCGGTTTGCTGAATTCAATTTCAACCTGGAACGGGTATGCGCCTGTTGGATCGGTAATTCCCGGCCCCGGATCTATACGTTCTACAATCGGTCTGTTGGGATCGTAATAAATGGAAAATCCCAAGTCCCATAGCTCGTTCTCAACTCCATCCGCTACAGCAACACCCTGAGGGATTTCGACGATGGTTACATCTCCCTCACCATTTGGAGAAATTTCTACTTCAAACAACCGATCGTTACCGGCAACAATTTGTCCGCCACCCACAACCGAACCATTATCCACAACAATACCATCCGCATCACTGACGCCCGTTTCATCAAAAACATCAATATCCTGATCAAACTCGATATTCACGTAGAAAGGATCGAGGCTGGTCGGGTCGTTGGTGTTCTGTCCCGGTTCTACCGAAATAACCTGCGGACGATCCGGAGCAAATTCGATCTCAAATGTTGCCTCATCATTGGGGTTTCCGGCCGGATCTTCGGTTACATCTTCGGGTAATATTACTTCTACGATACCATAGTCATCCGGCAGGAGATTAAACGTGTACTCATTTTCGCTTTGTTGCTGTAAATCCGCAAAATCTCCGTTATTAACAATTAGCTCGCTTTCAAAATCCTCAATCACCTCTTTATTAAAAGTAAGGGTAACTTCGAACTCTTCACTAATCGTCGGATCCTCTTCTTCGGTATCAAATGCGGCCGTAAATGGAGTTTCGTCATACAGCACCGTCAGAAGTTCTGAGGATAGGTTTTCATTCCCGGCAATATCTTCTGCGCGCCCCGAATTCAATTGAATATCTACATTTACTTCATCACCGTCATCCGGACTAATTGTAACGGTATACACTTCATCACCGTCGTTACCCTCTAATGCAATGGCATTACCGTTGTTAACAAAAATATCTCCCAACTCTAAATCATAGGCCGGCTCTGAAAAAATGAGATCAACTTCAAAAGGATCTTCATTGGTAGCGTCATATTCCGGGCCTACCAGTTCAACGGTTAAATTAGTTCCATTGTAGCCAATCGAAAAGAATTCTTCATCCTGCAGGTTACTGTTTCCCGCATGGTCTTCATAAACTCCGGCCGGAACCTCCACTTCGATATCATAGACTCCGTCGGGATCATCCGGGGTGATTTCAACGAGAAACGTGATGTCATCACTGGTGGTAAAATCCGTAGCTGATGCATTGGTAACCGTAAGTCCGTCCTCGTAAAAATCGGCAATTTCTTTGCTGAATGTAATTTCAACTTCAAACGGATTTTGGTTGGTCGGGTCTTCAACATCCGGCCCCGGCTCTATACTTACCACTTCAGGCGGGTCTTCCTCAAAATAAATCTGGAAAACTTCTTCCTCGTTTTCATTGGAAGCGCGGTCTTCGGCTACCCCCTGTGGTAAGGTAAGTGTTACATTGCCTTCTTGCACCGGTTCCAGCGTGATGGTATAGATGTATTCGGTTATTTCATCGACCTCTGTGATATCGGCATTGTCCGCGATTAGATCAGCAAACGGATCAAAATCATATATTTCATCTTTGTTAAACTGCAGCTCCACTTCGAATTGCGGCGCATCGGTGGGGTCGTCTTCCTCGGTGGAAAATTCGGCTGTGAGTGCGGAATCGTCATACCATATAAAGAGTGGGTCGGATTCCTGATTACCTGTACCTCCTGTAGTTTCAGCAGCATCCTCATCGATTTTAATCGCAATATCATTTCCCGGCTGGGTGCCCACCAGAAAACCGATGGTATAGGTGAATGTTGATGTATTCTCATCGGGATCAATATTTTCAACATCGGCATTGAACAGGCTAATGTCGTCTTCTTCAAGACCTTCCACCTCTTCAGAGAACGTCGCTTCGACCGTAAATGCTTCTTCATTTATGGCGTTTCGATCCCAGCCTACGAGTTCCAGCTCCACGGTCGGGATATCACCGTCATAATTAACCGTGGTAGTTTCAGAATTGATATTGGTATTCCCGGCCAGGTCCTCAAATACACCTGATGGCACCTCAATAGTAACAGTCCCATCTGTAATGGTTGGGGAAATATCTATATAAAACGTCCTGTAATTGCTGGTGCTGTAACCATCGGGATCACCGTCCGTTACATCAAGGTCGTCCAGGTCAAGCTCGGCCAGCTCTTTATTGAATTCAAGCCTAACCTCAAACGGATCGCTCGCGGTAGGGTCAGAGACCCAGGAGGCCGGCTCGAGTGCGACTATTTCCAGATCCGTCTCATCAAATGTTACGGTAGCGGATGCGTCATGCCCCCCGTTTCCGGCCTCGTCTTCGTAGCTGTTTTCGGGCAGTACTACTTCAACCTCACCGGTACCTGTGGCACTATGGTCAACCTCAATGGTAAACTGAGTATCCCCATCGGCACCGCTTACAATGGTTGCGCTGTCAAAAAAGTTGTCACTCCCTGCTTCAAAATCACCATCATCGAGTTCATAAACCGGTTCGCTAAAGGTTAACTCAAATGTGATCGGGTTCTCGTTGGTCGGATCCTGTACCGGCTCAAAGGAGGTTACAGAAGGCCGCGTGCCGTCATATATGACCGAAGCCGAAAACGGATCTTCATTTTCATTACCGGCGGCATCTTCGAACGAACCAACCGGCAGCTCCGCAATTACCTCACCATCGGTATTTGGGGAAACCGTCAGGGTGTAATCAATATCATTTGCCGTAGTCAAAGACTCAAAAGAAGCCCGGGACAGGTTAAAAGCACCTGAGCTCAGATCCGGAATTTCTTCACTGAATTCGATATTAAATTCAATGGGATCGGCACTTGTAATGGGGTCGTGATTCGCTTCGAAATTCAACACCTCCGGGGCCGAACCATTATAGTTAATCGATGCCGTTTCATTGGAGGTGGTATTTTCATTGCCGGCATCATCTACAAACCCGCCATCGTCAAAGCCGATCACTACCTCCCCGTCACCTGGCGGGGTGACTTCAACGATGTATTCATCCCCGGAGCCGCTTATACTAACACTCTGTACATTGGTACGTTCGTCCAGATCATCTGACTGCAACCCAACTACCGGCTCGGTAAAACTGAGAAAAAACGGTATCGGGTTTTCATTAGTGGGATCGTCATCCGGAATGGCATAGAACTCATCTACTTCGGGATCAGAGGTGTTTGAAACAACCGAGGCTGAAGCCTCCTCTTCGTTATCATTGCCAAACGCATCCGTAAAAGATCCTTCCTCTAATTCAACAATAACATCGCCATCTTCATCAGGCGTTACGGTGAGGGTATAATCATCATCCGCACCAGTAAGATCGGGCGTGCCTGTTGTATTTGTGAGAGTGAAATCGCCTGCAGTAAGATCCGGAACCGGTTCGCTGAAGGTGATATCAAATTCTATATCAGGTTCATTGGTAGGGTTAGAAAAACCTTGTGCCAACTCTATTTCAGCGGTGGGCGGAGTCGAATTATACTCCACAGATTCAGAAAACTCGGTATCGTTTGTGTTGCCGGCGGCATCTGCAAACGAATCTTCCTCCAGTGTGGCCACCACATCACCATCAGCTATTGCCTCAACTGTTAGCGTATAATTGGTTCCCGACCCGGTAAGGTTCTCATTAATTACATTCCCCGAAAGCGTGAAGTCTTCTTCTTCAAGTTCCGGGATATCTTCGCTGAAAACCAAATCAAAAGTGATGTTACTCTGATTGGTGGGCTCATCGGGGTCCACAGTGATGGTAACCGTTGGACTGGATGTGTTATATTCAATTGTGGCCGTTTCCGTATCAGGGTTTGTATTGCCGCCATCGTCTTCTATTTGACCATCGGTAAAACCAATTTCCACTGTGCCGTCACCCTCAGGAATGACCTCAACGGTATAGGTTGAGTCTTCTCCGGTAACCGAAAAACTGTCAACATTATCGGTTATATCAAATACCGTTTCATCGGCCCCGTCAACATTTACAACCGTTTTGGAAAATTCGAGGTCAAAGTATATGGGAGACTCATTGGTGGGATCCTCTTGTTGCGGCTCAAACCCCGCCACTTCCGGAGGTGTGCCATCGTATTCGACTGAAACTTCGGCGTCTGCCTCAAGAATATTGCCGGCCAGATCTTCAATGTCAGCTGCCGGTAGCCTGATTTCCACTGTTCCATCCCCATCCGGGTGAACATCAAAGGTAACCTGATCCGGTGCAGAAGTATCTACATTTGAGTATTGATCTACATTACTGTCAACAAGATCATTGATATCGAACTCATCATATTCTTTATTGAAATCGATGGTAACCCCAAACGGGTCCAGGTCGGTCTCCTCGCCTTCATCACTGGTCATTTCGGCTGTAAAAGGAGTATTGTCGTGCCAGACATCCAGCTGATTGGACTCTTCATTTTGACCTCCGTGCTCGCCGGTTGCCGCTCCCGCCGGAACTAAAATTTCTACGATCTGCCCGAAATCATTCTCCGGGTCTACTTCAAAGGTCCAGTTTTGAGAGTCAACTTCGGTTAATGACCCGGTAACCACATCACCATTGGAAACCGAAATTTGGCTTTCATCAATATCCGTTTCATTATCTATACCCTGGCCAAACTCCACCGCTACTTCAAAGGGTGTTTGATTAGTTCCTTCCGGTCCGGTGAGTTCGGCGGTAAACGGGATGTACGTGACGGTTATATCACCCTGTTCACTTTCCCCTCCATTAACGGCGGTTAATGCACCACCGGCAAGGTCTATGATAATATCTTCCTGCTGTGTGAGATCATCCGGATTAACAGGCAGAACAAGAACATCAGACCCATCGTAAGATATACCGCTAACTTCGAGCTGCCCGCCAGTTACGGTAATGTCATTCTCATCATAATCATCGATATCCTCTCCGAATTCGGCACGCACCTCGAACGGAGAAGCACTGGTTTCATTCGGATCAACAATGACATCTGTGGGGCCTTCAAGGGTGACGGAAACCGGGTTGTGGGTAACAATAAGTTCATTGGAAGCTTCATTGGGATCCCCTTCGCTGTTTTCTACAGCACCGGCCTCCACTTGTATGGTAACATCTTCGGATGTTGTAGCTGCATCGGGAATAATAAAGATCGTCCACTCGGCATCCTCACCGGTTATATTATCGGCCGTTCCATTAGTAACTTCGACATCATCGGTGGTAAAGTCGGTGTCAATATCATCGCCGAATTTCACATCTACTTCAAAAGGGATGCCCGTGGTGTCGGCGGGGCCGGTGAGGGTGGTGGAAATATAGTCATCGATGTTTTGGTAATCCTGCCACTGCAAAAACGGATAGCCGTCGTTAACATCGGGATTAGCTCCCCAAGTGTCATTAAAGTCAAAACCTACTAAATTATCTTCACCATCCGGCCAGGTCATTTCTTCAGTTGACAATGCTGTAACGCCTGAATCACCACCGTCTTCAACACCTACAGCCGCCTGATCCAACCCCGGATCATTGACATCTTCATCCCAATATGCTTGAGTTATATCATCATTATTGACACCAGCAAACCCACCAATTTCATCACCACCTCCTGAAATCTCTACCGTTCCGGCCGCAAAAGAACCGGA
>SLQI01000129.1 GCA_007131535.1 Balneolales bacterium
CCTTCCTCGTTGTAAGCCTGCACATTGGCCCCGAGCGTGCGGCACTGAAGCTCACCGGCATAAACGGGCAATGCCGGGTTGCCGCCGGCAAAACTGCTGCAGATGTCGGTGCCGCCACTGGTTGAGTTGAGGATCAGATCCGCTTTAACATGATCATAAACCCATTTGAACCCTTCCGGCGGCAGGGGAGAGCCGGTGGAACCCACCATATTGAGGTGATCGAGATTAAATTGTTTGCCTGGCTCCAGTTCTTGTTTGGCACAATTCACCAGATAGGAAGCGCTCGTGCCGAAGCAGTTCATTTTGCTTTTTTCGGCAAACTCCCAGAGCACGTTGAGATCCGGATATCCGGGACTACCGTCATATAGCACAGCCGTAGCTCCGCGGAGCATAGCGGCCACGACTACATTCCACATCATCCAGCCGGTCGTTGTGAACCAGAAAAAGCGGTCACCCGGTGTGATGTTGCAGTGCAGATCGAGGTATTTGAGGTGCTCCAGCAGCATTCCCCCGTGCCCGTGGGTAATCGGCTTAGGCAGGCCGGTAGTGCCGGAGGAATAGAGTACCCATAACGGGTGATCAAACGGTACCGGCTCAAAAACGGTATCCCCGTGTGAATCGATAAAATCATCCCATAAAACCGTTTTTTCGGGGTGATGAAGCCGGGATACATCCGGCGATGAATTCAGCCGGGGTAAAAGGACCGTCGTCTCCAGTCCGGGCAGCTGCTGCTGTAGGTAGCTGACCCGCTCCATTCGGTCATGTTCCTTGCCGCTGTACCGGTAACCGTCGACGGTTATGAGCAGGCGCGGTTTGATCTGTGAGAAACGGTCAACCACACTTTCGGCGCCGAAATCCGGCGAGCAGCTCGACCAGACGGCACCGAGGCCGCTGACGGCCAGAAATGCAATGATGGCTTCCGGGATATTTGGAATATAAGCCGCGACCCGGTCGCCTTTCCTGATACCGGCACGTCGGAGTGCGGCCTGCAGAGCTCCGACCTGTTTTTCCAGCTTCTCCCAGCTGATTTCAGTATAGGGCTGCTGTTCTGACTGAAATATAATTGCCGGGTAATCCGTCTGCTTCATGCGGAGAATATGCTCGGCAAAATTCAGGGTAGCACCTTCGAACCAGCGAGTGCCGGGCATCTCATGCCCGGCTATTACTGATGTATAGGAAGAGTAGGCGCGGACATCGTAATATTCCCAAATAAGCTCCCAGAATTTATCGGGATGATCAACCGACCATTGCCACAGCTGCTCATAATTTTCCAATCCGAGACCGTGCACGTTATTGGCATGGTTCATAAATCGATACATCCGGCTGCTGTGGATATCCTGTTCCGTCGGTTCCCACAGCAGTGTTCCCTCTTCAATTAGTGATGCTTGCTTCATTTTGTATTCCGGTCGATGGTTCTTTTGCTGAAATGTAGTAAAGTGAGTTGCGTAAGGCAAAGTTATCCATGCGGAGTATAACTTAAACCAAACAATTCTGGCAGAGTTGAGCCTTTTGATTCAATGTAGGTTTCAATACAATTTTCAGCGGCTTAGAGCATTACATCTCCGGCTTGTGCTATAATCGGGCATCTCGTATTATTGGCGACTAAATTGAGAAACAAAATCAGCTACCTCATGACATTTGAAGAGCAGATTGAAGATTATTTGAGTAAATTGCAGAATAATGGGAAGATAACTCCCCAGGTTTATGAAGATGAAAATATTCGGGTTCGGACTCTGGCTTACAACATGAAACGGCTTTATGAGCTTTCAGAGGAAGAGATTCAGCAGGCTCTTGAGTTTGAACTCAACAAACTGAAAAAAAGATTTGGTGACCCTGAAGCTTAGCTCATGGTATTGAAGCTGGAAAAATGAAGGAACCATATCCGGAATATACCTGCCGGGCAAGTGGCTCGTTTCTTTAGTCAGGCAGGCTTATTCAAGACAAGCATTGAATATTATACGTCAACTTAACTTTTCTATATCGCGGAACCCTTTATGCTCACCATTCTGATTGTTACGGCTATTATTACGTTTATTGGTTTTGTCCTGTTCAGAACCTGGCTGCATTCAGGCAAGCAGGATCAGTTAAAAAAAGCAGGGGTTCCGGAGATTGATGAGAATCAGGCCGCTGAAAGACTGAGTGAAGCGATCTCATTTGAGACGGTTTCCAAGCAGGAACCCTCCAGCATTGATGGGGATCAATTTCGTGCGCAGCACCGGTATCTTGAAAAGGCTTTTCCGCTGGTGCATCAGCATTTGAAAAAAGAAGTGGTTAATGATTTCAGTTTGCTCTATACCTGGGAAGCCGAAAATTCGCATCTCAAACCGGTAATGCTAACCAGCCATCTGGATGTAGTACCGATTGAACCCGGTACGGAAGGCGACTGGGAGCACCCGCCGTTTTCCGGAGCAATTCGGGGCGGATATGTTTATGGCCGGGGGACCATGGATGTTCAGTGTGGCGTTATGGCTATTCTGGAATCGGTGGAATGGTTGCTTCAGCAGGGGTACAAGCCCAAACGAACCATTTATATCGGGTTCGGTCATGACGAAGAAGTAGACGGTGACCAGGGAGCGTATGCCATCAGTGAACTGCTTGAAAAACGCAATGTTGAGCTGGAATACCTGCTCGACGAAGGTCTGCCGATCGTGGATGGTCTGCTGGAACAGATTAATAACCCGGTGGCACTGGTGGCGATTGCCGAAAAAGGGTATATGAGTGTAGAGTTAACGGCCTCAGCCGAAGGCGGTCATTCATCCGTGCCGCAGGGAAAAACCTCCATTGCCATTTTAAGTGAAGCGATCGAAAAGCTTGAAAACAACCCGATGCCGGCACGTCTGGATGGGATTGTAAAGCACACGTTCGAGTCCATGGCGCCAAGCATGTCACTGCACTACCGCTTTGCCATCGCCAACATGTGGCTGTTCAAAAGAGCGTTCCAGTATATTTTGTCCAAAATGCCGGCGACGAATGCGGCTATGCGGACCACGACGGCAACAACCATATTTCAGTCAGGTATCAAAGAGAATGTGTTGCCTACACAGGCTCAGGCGATCGTCAACTTTCGAATTCACCCGAATGATACGGTAGACGATGTATTAGAGCATGTAAAACAGGTGATCAATGATGATCGGGTTGAAGTGAAATTGCTGCACGGAGCGCTTAACCCTTCACCGGTATCGGATATCGAAGATGCCAATTACAAAACCTTGGTAAAGTCCATACGCCAGGTATTTACCGATGTAACCGTATCGCCGTCGCTGATGGTTGCGGCCACCGATGCCCGCCACTACACCAATTTAACCCGAAATATTTATCGCTTCCTGCCGATCCGGTCGGTGGAAAGTGATCTTGACAGAGTACACGGAACCAACGAGAGACTGTCAATCCGGAATTACGGGGAGATGATCCGGTTTTACGTCCAGATGCTGCGAAACAGCGCGGTACGACCTCCGGTACAGAAAAGCCAGGCTCATAACGAAGAAGAGTTGAAACACGTTACGGTCAAGTAAGCATGAACTAAAGTTGTTAAGTGCTTTTTCGTCAGATTAAACACTGTTCCACTATCCAAACGAATACGGCATTATGGAACAAATTCCCCGCATACTGATCATCATAGGTGTAATACTCATTGCAGCAGGGCTGTTGTGGCCGTTCATACAAAAGATAGGCTTGTTTCGTCTGCCCGGTGACATTGCAATCCAGCGGGAAAACATGAGTTTTTATTTTCCCATTACAACCTCAATTATACTCAGCCTGGTGCTTACCCTGATACTGTGGCTGCTTTCAAGGGGCAGATAAAAAAAAGCGGCGCCGGATTGGGGGACCCGACACCGCAAGAGCAGATCAATCACAATACATGAGGTCAAAATATGTATTTTTTTGTCTGCTAACTTCTCTTCATTACGTTGCTTGACGCAAAAAAGTTTCATTAAAGTTCGGAGTTTACATTTATTTTCAATTCTGATTAGGTTCGGTCTTTTAATAAAATCGTGGATTTAAATAATACAGATGGCATCACCAAAAATATTATACATCTTTCCTCATCCGGATGATGAATCATTCGGACCTGGTCCGGCTATTGCCAGTCAAATAAAACGGGGCGAAGAAGTTCATTTACTTACGCTAACTAAAGGCGGTGCTACCAAAGAACGCCATAAATACGGCTATTCAATTGAAGAAATGGGTGAGGTGCGAGCTAAAGAAATGGAATGCGTGAAGCAGGTGTTAGGACTGGCCGGTATGACCATCTGGGATCAACCTGACAGCGGATTGAGCAAGATAGATCCGATCAGTCTGGAGCAAGAGATCATTACTTTTATTCAGAAGCTAAAACCGGATGTAATCATTACCTATGCGGTACATGGGAATTCCGGCTTTCCGGATCACCTGGTGGCACATGCCGTTGTGAAGCGGGCCTTTTGTGAGATGCGCCGGTCGGAGTATTTTTGTCCGAAACGGCTGGCATTTTATACTGTAAGTGAGGAACATGAGGATGGCGATTCTCCAATCAAGCTGGTCAAATCCCCCTGGGAAGACATTGATGTGATCGAGGAGGGAGGAGATCAGGAGCTGGAAAAGGGCAGACAAGCCCTCGACTGTTATACAACTTATCAGGACGTCATCGCGCGTACCGGAGTTCGCGACAAACTCTCTCCCAAAGTCTGCTTTGAACTATTCGATGAATCATTTAGCCCACCGCTGAACTCAATCACACAGGAGTTATAACTACCGTGGGCTGTCCGATGAAATCGGGCTGTCCGCATGTAGCACCGATACCGTCGTCGAAATCAAATTTGCGATTGGTTTGTGTAAACCTGTTTCAGGATGAGACCAAAAAATCAAAAATCTGAACTCGTTAATCTGCTATCGTTAATCCGGTAAAATTGGGGTAGATGCCCGAGGTAAAGCGGAATTGTTAGCCGATATGCAGAAACCGAGGCATAGCCGACGGATAGCAGATTAACGAATGGCGAAATCAGATTTTTGATTTAAGGCAATACCGACAACTCCCCGCCCATGGCCGGGCCAACAACCGGGCTGCGCCCGGAAGCCGGCAAGTGTTGAATTATGCTTCCGGGCTTTTCCATTTTTCCAGGTCGCGGAGCTCTCCGTTTTCCCGGCGGATATCTTCAAGGGTGATGGTTTCGGACCATTCCCGGAAAGAATCTTTGAGCTTCACCCAAACCGGATGCAACGGGCAGGGATCATCATTGCGGCATTGCGCCCATCCGAAGACGCACGGGCGGTCCTCAAGATCCAGGCCTACGGCGTGTAGAACATCAGCTAAGCAGATCTCCTCCGGCTTTTTGTCCAACTGGAACCCTCCGTGATGCCCCTTACGTGCGCGTATGATGCCGGCTTCCACCAGTTTACGCATGATCTTCGATAAATAATGCACCGGCACCCCGGTCTTCTCCGACAGCTGCCGGGCATTAACCGGCTCGGACTCACCATTCAACAAAACACAGGTTACAGCTCTCAGGGCGTATTCTGCAGTCTGACTTAAAAACATGTATGGATTGATGTTAGAATTTATGTGATCGGGTAAACGAATAAAATCCCACTGACCATACATCGCACATCAGCGGAATTTTGTCAAAAAAGTATATCAATAGACTTGCGTATCTATTAAGAGGGTTTTATAATAGACAAAAATATCTATTGAAATGCAATCCGAGGCATCATCATGTTTTATCTGCTGAGAAAAGTGGTAGGGGTACCGGTAGAACTCTGGCGTGCAGAGACGTTTCAGCAGGCTGCAGCGCTTTCCAGGGATTGGTTGAAACTGAGTCTTTTATGCCTGATGCTTGCCGGATTCTTTTCCGCCGTCATCGTTTTTGCCCGCACACCGCTACTTGCCGACCTGATCAGCGATCCGCAATTCTCGCAGAAATCCCTGGTGTTGCATGTGGTACTGGCTCTGGTGGGGTGGTTTTATTCTTTTTTGGCGGTGCTGTTTTTATCAATGAATTCCTGCAAAGTAAGCAGGTGGCCGGCTATTGCCCTCAAAGCATCTGTAGTCGGGGTGGGACTTATCTGCATTAGTATTCTTATGCCGGATGCCGATCCCGTGCTGGCCAACTATATTCCCGTGATTGATAACGGTGTTTTTCTCGCCGGTCTGGGACTGTTCGGCGGTGCGCTCAGTCTTACCCTCATCGGCAACGGGCTGCTTCAAACCACAGGAACGGCCACGGAAACCCCTATGATCAACTCCCTGCAAGCCAGGGAAGTCATACATGCGGCCGGTCTGATGGTTATCCTCGCAGTGGGTACGATTCTGGTCAGCATGCATATTACCGCATCCGGACTCGATCGCACCCTGTTTTATGAACTCACTATGTGGGGCGGCGGACATATATTCCAGTTTGCCAATTCACTGGGTATGATCGCCGTCTGGCTGATCCTGCTCCGGCTCATCACCGGTAAAGAAGCCCTCGGCGTAAAAGCCAATCGGGTCCTGCTGTTAATCATGTGCCTGCCGGTTATGTTCACCCCGTTGCTGCTGGTTAACGGCACGCAGGATCAACTCTACTACAACGGATTTACCCAACTGATGCGATGGGGGATGTTCCCGGTAATATCAGCCTACATCCTCATTGGCACATATGCCGTCATCAATGCGCGAAGGAAAGGAGATTTCGAAGGCAGGCTGTTTCATAACGTTTGGTTTAATGGGTTTTTGGTGAGTGCAGTGCTGATGGTCGCCGGGTTTATCATCGGGGCGATGATCCGGGAATCCAATACGCTGATCCCCGCGCACTACCACGCCTGTCTCGGAGGCGTGACGGTAGCTTATATGACGGCCATGTTCTACCTGATGAAGCGATGGGGATATTCCTGGAGCCCCGGTAAACCCGCGGCCATCCTCAGATTGCAGCCTCTGCTGTTCGGTTTCGGCAATACCATTTTTGTGGCAGGCTTCGCTTGGGCCGGCCTTAACGGTATGGGGCGTAAAATGTACGGCGCTGACCAGGATTTGTTTTCACCCGAAGTGATGATCGGAATGGGCGTCATGAGCATCGGTGGATTGCTGGCTATCGCCGGCGGACTGATGTTTCTGTATCTGATCATTCACGCATACAACAACAAAAACAACCGATAACGCCATGGAAGAAGAAAAAAAACACCCGGTTCAAAAATTGATGGATAACATTTGGCTGCTTCTGATTCTGGGTATCCTGGTCCCCCTGATTTCCTATTCAGGATGGGGATTGCTGGAACTGCTCAGGCTGCCGGAAGCTATCTTACCCTGAATGAGTAACATAAGGAAAAATGAGCATATTTAGTCCTCAAGGAAACTGGTTTCGTTACCCCGAAGGAGGGGAACGCATGTGGATTGGGTTAGCGCTGGTATGGTGTATTATTATGTTTATCGCCATGCCGTTCTGGCATTTTTTCGGAAAACAAAATGCTACAGGTGAATCATATACGGTCGAAGCCCGGGATTTTGAAGAGCGGGTTGATCGATTTGTTGAGGCTAACCAGGTGGATGAGATCGAAGGTGTTCCGGTAGTGGAAGTGCCCTCCGGCGGCGATATATACCTGCTCGGACGGATGTGGCAATGGGAGCCGGTCCTCAAGCTTCAAAAAGGGGAGACTTACCGGCTGCACGTCTCCTCGACGGATTTACAGCACGGACTGTCCATTCTGCCGCTTAACATCAACTTTCAGGTGCTTCCGGGCTATGATCATGTGATCACCATGACCACGACAACCTCCGGGACCTTCGACATTATTTGCAATGAATTTTGTGGTGTCGGCCACCATTGGATGACCGGCCGGATCATAGTAGAAGAATAAATTACAGGAGTACATTACATGAATTCACAATCAGCTACGGTTGATCACCGGATATGTAATACCACCGGCCTTACGGTTTTTTTCCGATCTGAGTTTTTTATCAAGATCAATGCCGTTATGGGGGTGGTGTTTCTACTCGTGGGAGCAATCGCCGCAATTTTGCTGGCGCTCACCCGGTGGTCGGCAGTTATGTTTTTGGATGAAGTCTGGTTTTACCGCATCCTGACGCTCCACGGCGTCAACATGCTGGTGTTCTGGATCATCTTTATCGAAATGGCGATCCTCTATTTTGCCAGTTCGACCCTATTGAACACCCGCATATTTTCGAAAACGCTGGCCCATATATCTTTTGTGATGATGGTGGTCGGCGCGCTCATCACCAATTACATTATTCTGGACGGGCGCGCCGATGTACTGCTGACCTCTTATGTGCCGCTGCAAGCCCACCCGCTGTTTTATGTCGGGATTCTGCTTTTTGCCGTCGGGGCACTGCTGGTCTGCTTTAACTATTTCGCCACGCTGTATATCGCCAAAAAGAACAAGACCTACACCGGATCGGTGCCGCTGGTCACGTTTGCCGCTACGACCGCGGCCATAATTGCGGTAATCGCTATCCTGCACGGGGCTATGGCACTGGTTCCCTCCTTCCTCTGGTCGGTGGGACTTATGGCTGAGCCCGACGCCGGTGTTTACAGGCTGCTTTGGTGGGGACTGGGTCACCAAACCCAACAGGTAAACGTAGCGGCCATGGTCGGGGTCTGGTATTTTATGGCTACCATGACGACCGGAGCCAAGCCGCTCAATGAAACCGTCTGTCGCGGGGCGTTCGTGCTTTACATTCTGTTCATCAACATCGCCTCGGCACACCACTTGTTGGTTGATCCCGGCGTATCCACCGAATGGAAAATCTGGAATACCTCTTATGCCATGTATCTGGCGGTGCTCGCTTCGATGATCCACGGCTATACCGTACCGGCGTCCATGGAGGTGGCGCAGCGCCGCAAAGGATTTACCAAGGGTCTGTTCGGGTGGTTCGCGAAACTCCCCTGGAAAGATCCCGGTTTTTCAAGTGTCGCGCTTTCGGCAATCATCTTCGGTTTTATCGGCGGGATCACCGGCGTGACACTTGGTACCGAACAGATCAACATCATGGCGCATAACACGATGCGCATTCCCGGACACTTCCATGCCACCGTGGTCGGAGGTACTACACTGGCCTTCATGGGACTGTGTTACTATCTGGTGCCGCTGATCTTCCAGCGCGATTTCTACCTGCGCTCGTGGGCACGCGTTCAGCCGTACATCTTTGCAATTGGCATCACTATGATGTCGCTCGGAATGTCACTGGCCGGAACCTACGGTGTGCCGCGGCGTACGTACGACAGCGACTTCACAGGTGCGGCCATTGAAACCGGGTTTGATCCCGTAGCCCACATACTGCTGGGTGTGCTTGGTATAGGCGGTGTCATCGCGTTTCTCGGGATGATGCTGTTTATTGGCCTGGTTGTTGCAGCCGCATTCTTCGGTCCGCCTATCAAAGATCGCAAGATGCCGACCTGGCAGGATGAGAAGTCACAGAAAATGACCGACGATCTGATCAACCGGGGTTACGAGGAAGAAGGCAAGCACTACGAGCATGTCAAGACACCCGGCACCATCGCGTTGGTGCTCATCTTCCTGCTCAGTTTCGTGATCTACTATTTCGCAAACTGGGCCTCACTGGCTGATCTTTGGTTCCTCAACTGAGAAAAATGACAGCTATGGACTCCCATACAACCACTATCTGGGATCGCGTGGAACAGTATTTTTCCGGTCCACGCTTTCCCTCCTTTATTCTCTGCACATTGCTGCTGTTCTGGCTGCTGATGATCACCCTGGCTTTTATGCCATCCGGGGAAAGTCAGTTGGGCATGTTTGTGGAGGATTTCAAGCGCTGGTGTTTCGGCTATGATCCCGAAACCGGCAGCATAAACTGGATGTACGTGATTACGTTCACCATCCAGCCATTGATGATTGCACTGGTGGTGTGGTTTGTATGGAAAGATCCGTTGGCCGAAGTTTTTAAAAACCCACGTAAAATCCGGCCGCAGGCGTTTCAGTCGGCGGCCGTGGTTTTACTGGCCGGATTGGCGTTTCCGCTGCTGTATAATCCTCCCGATGAACCGGATTATCAATTCCGGGCCGAGGAGATGAGACGTTCGGTGGACCCGCCTTCTTTTAATTTGATCAACCATAACGAAAAGGAGATCGGGCTGGATTCGTTTGAAGATAAAGTGATCATCCTGACCTCCGTCTACGCGACCTGCGGCGATACCTGCCCGATGATCCTCGATCAGGCCCGCGA
>SLQI01000512.1 GCA_007131535.1 Balneolales bacterium
CGGATCTTTTGTTGCCGATCCTATGGGAAATGTGGCCGCAGAAGCCGGCAGCGAGGAAGAGGTGCTGTTATGTGAGTGCGACTGGAACCGGAACGAGCAGGTTCGCCGGGAGTGGCCGTTTTTCCGCGATCGGCGGATAGATAGCTATCAGGCGTTAACCGGCCGGTGGTCTGCTGATGACTCGCAGCAGCCGGATTGAGTGAGTATGGTTATAGAGCGCACGGATACGAACTCACTGAGAAGACCCGCCGAGTGGGAGCCCCATGCGGCTACGATCCTCGCCTGGCCGCATAATACCGAAACCTGGCCCGATGAAATGTTAAAAAGGGTGGAGCAGGTTTTTATCAAATTTCTCAGTGCCGTAGCAAAAGATGAAGCGGTGTGGCTTTTGACAGCTGATAATCAAAGCCTGACTAAAGCCGGGAAGTTTAAAAAAGAGCCCGGTATATCCGGGAGTCTTCGGATCATCCCCGTTCCGTTTAATGATATGTGGGTGCGGGATACGGGGCCGGTCTTTGTTTTTTCGGGGGATCAACCCCGGTTTCTGAATTTTCGATTTAACGCATGGGGCGAAAAGTATGAGCCGTGGGAGGATGATAACCGGCTCCCGGGAATACTGGGTGAGAAAACGGGGTATCCTGTACAGGATGTTCCGTTAACGCTGGAAGGCGGAGCCATCGAATGCAATGGCAGCGGCACACTGATTACAACCGAATCTGTCTTGCTGAATCCCAACCGTAAAAACGGGGATAAGGCTGCCGTGGAGAAAAAGTTAAAAGATTGTTTAGGGACTCCGCAGATAATCTGGCTTGCCGGCGGACTGGCGGGAGATGATACCGATGGCCACATCGACGATCTGGTTCGGTTTGTGGGGCGGGATAAAGTTGTTGCGGTAAGATCAGCCGGAAAAAGCGACATCAACCATGAAATTCTGGAAGAAAATTATCGACGCTTATCAAAGGCCCGGACAGCTGATGGTGCCTCGCTTGAAATTATTGATCTGCCTCAACCCGAATCACATACCGACCGCCCCACAGTTGATGGCAGTACAGTGGTCCCGGCAAGTTATGCCAATTTTTATATCACCAACCGTTCGGTAATTCTGCCGCTGTACGACGAGCGATTTGATCAAAAGATGATCGAATTGTTCGGCAGTCTGTTTCCGGATCGGCAAGTTATCGGTATCGAAGCGCGGGATCTGGTTTGGGGGCAGGGGAGCTTTCATTGCATCACTCAGGAGGTGTACGAGAGTTGAAGCATCGTAATTTCTCTGATGTTGATTCCTGTAAAATACACTAATTGTATTACACCTCTTTAAAATTGCTTCAATTTTTTATGTAAGGCTTTACCTTTGAAGTGATCTTTATATAGGAGGTTTTTTAATCATCTCCTGTAACAACATTCAATGATCAAATAAAACATCTCATGGCGGAAGAAGCGTCACAGGTTTTACAGAAATATTTCGGGTTCGAGCAGTTCAGGGAGGGGCAGCAGGAAGTCATACGGGAAGTGATTGATGGCCGGGATTGTATGGTGATTATGCCGACGGGTGGGGGGAAGTCTCTGTGTTATCAGATCCCGGCTATGGTTCGCAGCGGTACCGCCATCGTGATCTCTCCTTTGATCGCATTGATGAAAGACCAGGTCGATGCACTGCGGTTGAACGGCATCGAGGCCGAATTTTTGAATTCTTCCCTTCCCTTTGAAGATCAGCAGAGGGTGACACAGAAACTGAAACGGGGGGAAATGGATTTACTTTACATCGCTCCGGAACGGCTTTTTGGAGGAGAGGGCAACTTCATGGAGCTGCTGAAGGAAATTCCGATTGCACTGTTTGCCATAGATGAGGCGCATTGCATTTCACAGTGGGGGCATGATTTCCGCCCGGAGTACCAAAAACTAAGCGGGCTCAAAAAAACATTTCCGGATATTCCTGTAGTCGCGTTGACCGCGACTGCCGACAAACTCACCCGAAAGGATATTGCCGAATCTCTCAATATTGAAAAAGGGAAAAAGCATATTGCGAGCTTTAACCGTCCGAATATTCACTATTATGTGTATCAGCGGGAAGGCGGGAACCGGCAGCTCCTCGACTATGTGAATAAGCATAAAAACCAAAGCGGCATCATTTACGCATTATCCCGCAAATCGGTAGAAGAGCTTTCGGAGTACCTCAATTCTAAGGGGTTCAAAACGCTGCCTTATCATGCCGGATTGGAACGGTCGGTGCGGCAGAGTAATCAGGAGGCTTTTGTTAAGGATCAGGTGAAGATCATCGTAGCCACTATAGCTTTCGGTATGGGGATTGATAAATCTAATATCCGGTACGTGCTGCACATGAACATGCCCAAGAATATTGAAAGTTATTACCAGGAAACGGGTCGGGCGGGCCGGGATGGGCTGAAAAGCGATGCGGTATTGTTCTACAGCCGGTCTGATTATGCTATGCTGCAACGGTTTGCCGAGGTGGACGGCAATGAAGAGCAAACCGATATCATGCAAAAGAAGCTCCGGCAAATGCTGGATTTCTGCGAAACCGTAAAATGCCGTCGCCAATTTCTGATGAATTATTTCGGTGAGCCTCATCAGGGTAATTGTGACTCTTGTGATACCTGCCTCGACGGTGCTGAGTATTTCGACGGTACCGTTCCGGCTCAAAAAGTACTTTCGGCCATCGCGAGGCTGGATCGCAGTTACGGTGTCAACCACATCGCGGAGTTTCTGACCGGTTCGCAAAGTAAAAAGATACCGGAGCATCAGCGTCAGCTAAAAACCTATGGAGTGGGCACCGAGTATGATAAAAACCGGTGGATATTTTACATCCGGCAGATGATCAGTGAGAACTGGCTCCTTCAGAACAATGATCAGTACCCCACCCTGCACCTTAATGAAAACAGCTGGAAGGTATTACGCGGAGAGGCGACGGTTTGGCTGGTGCCGCCGAAGGAGGTGAAAACCAAAACAGCCGAAAGCTCCGGCACATCCATTTACATGGATTCGCAGCTGAAAGCCAAACTCTGGTATATTCGTAAAGACCTGGCCGATCGGCTCGATCTCCCTCCGTATATGATTTACTCAGACGCGACGATGGTGGAATTGGCTTCGTATATGCCGGTGAGTGAATATGAACTGTCCAAAATCAACGGTATCGGTAGTAAGAAAGTAGAGCAGTTCGGGAGTGAAATTTTGCAGGTAATCCGCAGGCATATCAAAAAAGAGGGGATTGACCTGGATATGCATCGTGCTCAGCTAAAAAAAACGCAGCAGTCCGAACCATCCCCGAAGCGGGGGAAAACGAAAAAAAAGAAAAAAGCGACGGGCACAACATTACTGGAGACACTGGAATTGTATCGGGCGGGAAAGTCTGTTGACGAGATAGCGAAGATCAAAAGCGTAAAACCGCCCACGATTGAAAAACATCTGACAGAACTGATTCAACGCGGAGAGATCAGCCCCCTGGAATTCATCTCCAAAGAAGAAGCTGCTGAAATCCAAAAGGCGGCAAAAGAAACCGGGCAGGAGCTGTTACGTCCGATCCGTGAAAAGCTGGATAAGCGCTACAGCTATTTACAAATCAAAGCGGGACTACTGGTAAAATAAATCCCCGCGGGCTGTCCGACGCAGTCGGGCTGTCCGCATGCATACTAAAAACTTAAAACCCCGATAGTTCCGCATTTGATTAAAGATTACCGGCAGGGGAGATTTGTACAACCTGAGTTCGATTCTAACTGCCAGTTAACGAAAACAATCCGGAATGTAAGCGATTAGAATGAAAGGAGTCCGGCCTTTCGAGAAAAAGCCGTTAAAAAGTCGATGTAGTGGAGCGTTAAAAAAGATTCCGCACCGGTGAGGAGGGTGAACCCGGTTTGATGAAAGCAGAAGGACCTTCGGATTATTTTAGCGGAACGGAATCGACTTTCCCACAGGGACACGTAGGCTTTTTATCGATCAGCCGGTGATTTTTTGGTCCTTTTTGCCTGTCCCTGTGGGGATCAATCAAAAAAGGACGTAAGGGTAGCTTAAGCAACTAATATACAATCACTTAATGAAAATGTTAAAACAAAAATAATAATCGAACTAAGGTTTGCAATTCATCACTTTGAAATTGCAATTATAGTGCGGACAGCCCGACTGCGTCGGACAGCCCGCGGCGTCTTATCGGATGGTGATGGTGCTGTCTTTTCGGAAGTCGAGTTCTTTGAGGTGTACGCCGTAGTGCTTTACGACCGGTTCGGTCATGGCAATGATGTTACGGGTGTCGGCCGCACGAGAGAATTCCACGGCGGTGTCGTTATATTTGTCCATAATCCAGATGCCGTCATTCTGGTATTTATAGGCTTCGCTGTAGCTGTAATCGTGGAAGACGTAATAGGAAACGGCCTCTTCATCGTGAGGCAGCCCCATCTGTTTAAGCTGTTTTGCAGTTTGCTCCCTGTGTTTTTTAATCAACTCCTCTTCGGGTTTTTCCTGAAAAAAGGTAGTCCGGAAAAACTGACGGTTGAGGAATCGGCGGCATAAATCCGACAGGATCGGATCCTCATGATAATACCAGTATTTGATGCAGAGCTGTACATCTGAGTCGTCAATCATCACGAAATTGCGGATCAGCTCATTGCTGATTCCTTTGGCTGCACTTGGCCGCCGAACCATGAAATACTCCATAGCCGGGGAGCTGAAGTAGAGTTCCGCCCCGTCATCCAGAAGCTTTCGTACGCGCCGGAATATTGCACGCAGCAGCTTATCGGCGCTCAGGGCGGTTTTATGCAGATAGACCTGCATATACATCAGCCGGCGGGCGGTGATATAGTTTTCAACTGCGTAAATTCCCTTGCTGTCAATTACAATGTTACCCTGGTGTACCCGCATGGTTTTGATGATGCGGTCTACACCTACCGAGCCTTCACTTACGCCGGTGTGGATACTGTCTCGTTTCAGGTAATCGAGCCGGTCAATATCCAGCTGAGACGAGATGAGCTGATGCAGAAACGTTTTGGGGTAGGTACCGGTAAAAATGGATATAGCGGTAGACAGCTTGCCCCCGAACTCATCATTGAGTTTATGCATGAGGGCGGTTGTCATCATCTCGTGCTGAAAATCGCAAATCAGGGTATGCTCCAGGGTATGCGAATACGGTCCGTGGCCGATGTCGTGTAAAAGGATAGCAATAAGCGTACTTTCATACTCCTCCCGGCTGATGGTGGTGTCTTTTTCCTTCAGGTTGTTGAGAACTTTGATCATCAACCCGAGAGCTCCCAGTGCGTGGGAAAACCGGGAGTGCTCGGCGCCGGGAAACACGAAATAGCTGAGTCCGAGCTGCCGAATCCGGCGTAAGCGTTGAATGTAAGGGTGATCCAGCAGGTTGAGTACGGTGCCTTTGGGTACACCGATAAAACCATGAACCGGATCAGTAAAAATCTTGTATTGTGTGCTTTTATCCATGTCGAAACGTTAAATCAGCCTGATTCAAAAATCACCTGAGGTATTAAAAACTCCGGTAAACAGGAATACAAAATAATATTAAACAAAAACTTACCGGGTTTGGTATCGCAGTTTGCGAAGGTAGGTATCAAACATTTGATACTGAAATACATTATTCTCTACCTTCAGGAGGCTTTACAAAATACCGTATTAGAAAGCTTTGCAAAACCAGGATTTTTGGGTTTGATATCGGTCACAAAAGTTAGTTTTGCAAAGACTTCTATTTACAATTTCGTCCTTAGATAAGGTTTTTAAGAATACATCAACAAAAAATCAGAATACTGAAAATATTTTATGCTGGAAGAAAAAAAATATGAATTCCTTGAAGAACTCCTCAGCACGCCGAGCCCGGTGGGGCATGAAGCGGAGGGGCAGAAAATATGGCTGAAAGAAACCGAAGCTGTTGCTGATCGCATAGAGACCGATGCATACGGGTCCGCCGCTGCATTTCTGGATATCAACCCGGAGGCTCCTACCATTATGCTGGAGGCTCATTGTGATGAAATCGGAATGGTTGTCCAGCACATAGACGACTCAGGCTTTGTTTACGTCAGCCGCCTTGGTGGAAGCGATCCTGCTATTGCAAGGGCGCGCCGGGTCAATATTCACACCAGGACCGGGCAGGTAACCGGTGTAATCGGGCATACTGCTATTCATCTCCAGGAAAAAAACGGAACCAATAAAGCTCCGGCCTGGAAAGATTTATTTGTGGATCTTGGAGTCAGCAACAAAGAAGAAGCGCTTAAACTGGTTCAGGTAGGAGATCCGGTTACGTATGTTGATCAGCACGAAATGATCAACGACGATCGTCTGATAGGTCGCGCTCTGGATAATCGCATCGGCGGGTTTATAATCGCTGAAGCGCTGCGGGTTCTTGCTGAACGGCGATCCTCCTTACAGGTAAATGTGGCGGTCCTGAATTCCGTACAGGAGGAAGTCGGCGGCTTCGGCGCCCGGATGATGAGTTACCGGCTTCATCCGGATGCGGCAATCATTACAGATGTAACGCATGCTACAGATAGTCCGGGGATCAATCAAAAAGAGCACGGAACGGTAAAGCTGGGGGAAGGTCCGGTTGTAACGCATGGTGCTGCAGCACATCCGATCCTAACCCGAAAAGTTGAAGATATTGCCGGTCAAAAATCTATTGCCATTCAGCACGAAGCCGCCGGAGCACGTACGGGAACCGATACCGATAGTATATTTCATCAAAAAACAGGTATTCCGTGTGCCTTGATTTCACTGCCCCTGCGCTACATGCACTCCCCGGTAGAAATGGCTTCTATTACGGATGTTCAGAATGTAATTGAGCTGATGGCCGAAAGTGTGATGGCATGTACCCTTGATGAAAATTTCAATGTTCTTAACCGGTAAAATGAAAAAGGGCACTTGCTAAAGCAGGTGCCCTTTTGTAAAGGCTTGGATTTGCACAGCATTAATTCTGCGCTCATGTGTTGTTTACAAGCAGTTCGTCAATCTTTCTTTTTTTCCTGAATATCCACCCGCACTTCCTGTGCGACCTTTTTCAATTCCTGAAGTGTTTTTCGAGCTCGGGTACCGGCTGTTTTATTGCCTTTGTTGTAGAATTTATCCATATCCTCTTCAAGTGAATCGATGAGCTCTTTTATTTCAGGGAATCTGTTCATCTGTGTACTCCGTTAGTTCAGGTTTGCTCAATTGTGACACGCCCAAAGACAATCATGAATCATAAGATTTATCAGTGATTGTGCCCCGAACCCGCCAATCTACTGATAAGGGAAAGTTCTGTCAAGAAAAAAACCGCCCCAAACCAGTGTTACAGCCGTTTTATTGCTCATTAGTGCCTGTAAGAAAAGTGGTAGTGTCGTAAGAAAACGCCAGGATCAAGGCGCGCGAAGCTCCCAAAAAAGCGCAGTGTACAAAGCGTACATGAGCATTTTTGGGACGAGCGGAACGAAGATATTGGCGTTTTCTTACAGACACTCATTAAGAAGGTCACCCAGCTGCTGAGTAGAGGTTACTGTAAGCTTGTATTCTATTGAACGAAGCTCTTCCGGCAGATGATCTTCTACTATTGAGCTTTCTATTGCAGAATCATCGGTTGAAAAGGGGAGCGGACTTTCATTGGTAGCAAATACTTCGGCAGCATCACGGCTGGTAAAGGCAATAAGCTTGTCGATATTCAGATTCCTGGCTAAAGCAGGGCCGACATCTTTCAATTCAGCCGGGTTGGGGTTATCGGGATCATTTTCATCAGCAACCAGACAGGAAAGTACCAAACTTACCCCATCCGGAAAACTCCGGAGATAATCGGTTTTGATCTGCCACTCCTGCCCGGCTTTACGGATAATATCACGCTGATAGCCATTCAGACCGACTGCGGATATTCCGTGGTCGGCAAGCAGCGCTATCAGGCGATTGTTCAGATCTTTCATGCTGCGGCGCCTGGCATCTTCAGTTAATACGCCGGTCTGAACAATGCGTTCGGTATAGGAACTATCCGCATGAAGCAGGATACCTTTCTTGTTTTTCACTGTCCCTAAGGTTTGGGCAAGTGATTTTAAAAATACCGGTTCGTCGAGGTGGTAGTGATCAAGTAATAAAATATAGTTCATAAAATCAGGAGCGGTTGAGCTCGGTAGAGGTAAATATATAAGGCAGTAAATGTGAGGAATACAACGTGGAGCTGGTTTGATCTCCGTGATACATATGCACCGGATGATCCGGCATGTGTTCAGCAATCACCTGGCGGCAGGCACCGCACGGACTAACAAACTCACCTTTACGGGCATGAACGTACAACTCGTCAAAAACCGACACACCGAAAGCAAAAGCAGTCGCAATGGCTACCCGTTCAGCGCATAAGCCGGTTTGCCAGTCCGGATATTCGACATTTACCCCGGGAATATACCGGCCGTCTGAGATACGGAGAAGACAGGATACCTGGAAATCAGAATTCGGTGTAACGGCTTGATCAAGCAATTTTCGCAGATGTGGCAGGTGAGTCTCGTCAACAGCAATAAAGGGGTTGTACCAGGAGTCCGGTTCGGGAGAGCGAGCCGTAGTTACGGATATGTTAAACGATTCTTTCCAGAATGTTTTTCGGTGTGATGGAATGTCGGCAGACTCAGGCAGAATCAGGGCTTCCGGAGTATCACCACGGGATAAACACTGGCTAACGGCACTCTGATCCGGATGAATAGTAAGCGGATAGCTGATATTTTCTACCCGGACACCGGGGTAGCGTTTGCCGCTTTTTCCGACGACTTCACATACTTCCCTTATACCGGAATATGGAGCGTAGGCACTATTTGTCAGCGATTTCCAATCCATTTTGTTGGTCCAGACTCTTCATTACAATGTCGGCGATTCTCGCCCGAATTTCATTAATTTCCCCTCCGTATGAACGGTTCGGAAAGGTACGGTTGCTCAGCAGTATAATTGACAGGTTTTCATCCGGATCAATCCATAAACTGCTGCCTGTAAAACCAAGGTGACCAAAAGTCCGGTCGCCGATTAAATGCCCGGCAGCAGAAAAATCATCCGGGTTTTTTACGTCAAATCCCAGGGCGCGATGACCGGGAGTATCCTGTAATGCTGTAAACTTGTCTATCGTTTCCGGGCTGATATAATTTCGACCGCCATAGGTGCCGCCATTTAACATCAGCTGACTGAATATACTCAGATTGTGTGCGGTAGAAAAAAGTCCGGCATGTCCGGCAACCCCTCCCATGTAATACGCTCGTTCGTCATGAACCTCGCCATGGATTACTTTATCACGGTAAACGTTGTCGATTTCGGTCGGCGGAATGCGGTTTATGTAACTACGAGACCGATGCAACGGATTGAACATAGTCCACTGCATCCCCAGGGTATAATAGAAATTACGGGTCAGGAAACGATGCAGGGACTCTCCGGTAATCTGTTCAATGATATCACCCAGAATAATGAATCCGAGGTCACTGTAGACGTATTTATCGCCCGGCGCATTAACCAGCTCTTCGGTGCGCACGGCATCCAGTAGTCTATCCCGTTCGGTTACTTCATCTACATACGTTCGAAATGCGGGCAACCCGGATGTGTGAGTGAGCAGGTGTTTAATGGTAACCTGATCTTTGGACCCTTCCCGAAAGGAGGGGAGAAATTCTCCGACTTTGTCATCGAGACTTAGCCTGTCGTCATCAACCAGCTTCATAGCTGCCAGGGTTGTCGCAGCTACTTTCGTCAGCGATGCTACATCATACATATCCGTATCGAGAACCGGCTGGGTTTTGGTGTAATCGTGATATCCGAAACTTTTATGGTAAGCCAGAATTCCGTCCCGCATCACAGCTACAGCAGCTCCGGGGAATACCGAATCCCGGATTGCCTGATTAACGGTGTGATCAATTTCCCGGAGCTTAAGCGAATTAAACCCCGCTATTTCCGGTTGATCTTCCCGTATGATACTTTGCGGAATCGTTAAGCCGTCGCCCTTATCATATAAGCCGGGGATGCTGATGGGTAATCTGCCGTCAATAGTGCTGGCGCCGAACAGTGCGTCGGCAGCGGCCCGGACCTGGGATGACAATGTTGACCAGGCCGAAAGATGTATGGCGGCATCTGGGTAATCTTCAAAAACATAAGGGTTTCCTAAAGAAACCAGCGCTTTTGGGGTATTGATGTTCTGCAGCCGGTTGA
>SLQI01000404.1 GCA_007131535.1 Balneolales bacterium
AAGGTGACCACCCTGGAGACAAAAACATAGTATTTTTCGGTACCCTCGGTTTTGATGAACCTGCGCCAGAAGTCATTTACAATGTAGGATGTACCCCAATTCAACTGAGTAGAAAACGTACTCATGAAGGCGGCAAGAAATGCGGCAAAGAGTAATCCCAGCATGCCCGGCGGCAGCACATCCCGCATCACCATCACAAAACCGTGGCGTGGTTCATCAAGATCGGGGTACAGCACCAGGGCAGCCAGCGCTACAATGATCCATGGCCAGGGGCGAAGGGCATAGTGAGCAATGTTGAACCAGAGCGTCGCAAAAAGCGAATGTTTTTCGTCTTTGGCGCTCATCATTCGCTGTGCGATGTACCCGCCACCGCCGGGTTCGTTACCCGGATACCAGCTTGCCCACCACTGCATTCCGATATAGGCAAAAAATGCAGCAAAGCTGAGCGTCAGCACGGCAACCCCTTCGGCGGCCTCACCGATGGATGGGGTAAATCTAAACGTTTCAGCGGGAAGCTGTTCCATCAACCCGGACAATCCGCCAACTTCCGGTTCGCGCAACACAAAGATCGCCAGCAGGATAGTGCCTACCATAGCAATCACAAACTGAAAAATATCGGTTACCGCAACGCCCCACAGTCCGGAGAGCAGTGAGTAAACGGCTATGATCATAATAAAAAGACCGCAGATCATCATGGCGGCACTGATTTCGATTCCGAGAAACATGACCGACTCGTAACCGAATATGGTGACGCCCGGAAAGAGAACTTCCATCACCGTTTCCATGGCGAGAGTGACCCATCCCAGGATGATGCAGTTAAACAGCAGTCCAAAGTAAATCGCTTTTATCCCCCTTAACCAGGATGCTTGCGGGCCGCCGTAGCGCATCTCTACAAATTCAACATCGGTCAGAACGCCGCTGCGTCGCCACAGACGGGCAAAGAAGAACACCGTGAGCATGCCACCCATCAACATATTCCACCAAAGCCAGTTTCCTGCGATACCGTCGCGGGCAACAAGTTCGGTAATGGCTAGCGGGGTATCGGCGGCAAAAGTGGTTGCCACCATCGAGGTACCGGCCAGCCACCAGGGCATGCTTCGGCCGGTCAGAAAAAACTCGCCGGTATTTTGCCCGGCACGCTTATAAAAGTAAATCGCTATTCCAAAGGAGAAAACGAAATAGGATATCACCAACAGCCAATCAATCCATGCTAACGCCATGATAAACCTGATTACATGAAGTTTTTAACAGACATTTTTTACCTCCGCAAATAGTAAGGGATAAAAATTTAAATTTGAAACAGGTTTTTATGGATTGATTTATCTCAAAGCAGAAACCGGATTGAGCTACTCTACTGCCGACTTATCTGATCCAAAGGCCGAATGGATGAGCTTCCGCTGGTGCTGGTTTCAATTCGATCCGGCGAGCCGCCGTATAGTACCCGGGATGCGCCGGATGACCGTACATCAAGGGTTTCATCAACATGGACTATTACTCTGGAAGATCCGCTAGATCGGATGGAAGCTTTTATTGACCGGGTATGCTCAAAATCGATCCGGGATGCGCCGGAGGTGCGGATGTCAAGTTCGTCCGCAAAACCATTACCCTCAACACGAGCCGACCAGCTGCCTCTGATAGAAAGGGAGTCCGTATCCAGTTCATCCAGCATGACGGAAGTTGATCCTGAAAGCCGGAGGTTTTTCAGCTTCCCGGCTTTGCGAAGATGCGTTTCATTGGATCCGCTTAGGTTCAATTCTGTAAGATCCGTAGCCGTTTCGATAACCATTTCTATACGGGGCGCTCTGCGAAACGGCCATGCTGATGGCTTGCGATCCACATACAGTCTTTCATCTTCAACAGAAACCAAGACGTTTTTGATGTCATCTTCATCACCCTTAAACATAATGTGTGACCGGTCCGAAGGTTGGATCGTGGTTTTGAAGTTGCCCATGATCCGGATTGAGCTAAATGGGTCAAGTTCATGCTCGGGATAGGTTAGATCTTCGGCCTGTTCAATTGATTCAGTTACAGTCGAATGGGTGCTCGTTGTGGTGTAGCAAGCGGTAAAAACTAAGGCAAGCAGTAGAGTAAAAGTGTTGAGCAAATGAGAATTCATGGTCTTATCCCATAAGGTTTTTGGTTTTGATATATGTACGATGATGAATGTTTGTGGTTTCGCAAGGTTTAGCAGAACCCGCTTTCGATTGGATTTAAGAATCCCTTTTTATTGAGTTTTTCTAAAAGAATCCGTATTTCGGCTCATTAGAAAAATGATTGGTTCAGGCTCTCACTTACTGTGGATGTGACAGTGAGGAGATCAGGCATTTATAGGATATAAACGATATTTCAATTGGAATTCGGATTACTTGATTATATAGTTTTAGTCGGCTATTTGATTGGTGTTGCTCTGTTGGGGATTTACGCTGCCGGCCGGCAAAGCTCTACAAAAGATTATTTCATGGGGGGTAAAGATCTGCCTTGGTGGGCAGTCTTGTTATCTGTGGTCGCCACCGAAACCAGTACCCTCACGTTTATCAGTATACCGGCTGTATCTTACGGATCTGATATTACTTTTTTACAGATCACCTTTGGCTATATTATCGGCCGGGTCGTGGTGAGCATGATTTTTTTGCCCGCCTATCACGAAGGAAAGCTTACAACGGCTTATCAATATCTCGCCACTCGTTTTGGTGCCTCGATGAGGAATATCACCAGTACCACGTTTATGGTAACCCGTCTGCTGGCTGATGGGGTACGGCTTTTTGCCACGGCCATTCCGCTGGCTGTGATTCTGCGACTCGGCGGCGCATTTACGGAAATGAGCGATTTGCATGTATACCTGATTGCCATCGCAGCAATTGCTGGTATCACGATGGTTTATACTTTTATCGGCGGGATTAAAGCGGTGGTCTGGATGGATGTGATGCAGATGACGATCTATGTCGGCGGCGCGATTCTGGCAATTTTTATTCTGATATTCAATATTCCCGACGGTGTAACTGGCGCTATGGGTACAGCTTTCAATGAAGGTAAGCTCCAGCTTATAGATTTTGGTGAATCGATCGGACAGTCGATTCAGTCGCCTTATGCCTTTTTTACCGCAGTGATTGGTGGCGCCATTTTCTCGCTGGCCTCGCACGGAACCGACCATCTGATTGTTCAGCGATTGCTGACAACCAAGACACTGCGCGACAGTCAGAAAGCGCTCATTGGCAGCGGGTTGGTTGCATGCGCACAGTTTGCGATGTTCCTTTTCATCGGTTTGTTACTGTACAGTTTTTACGACGGACAGGCGCCGGAGGAGCTTGGACTTTCGAATATGGATGAGATTTTTGCCATGTTCATCATCGAGCAGCTCCCCATTGGCATTTCCGGGTTGATTGTAGCGGCACTCATCGCCGCAGCAATGAGTTCGTTAAGTTCATCTCTGAACTCCCTCGCCTCGGCAACTACGTTGGATTTGTATAAACCCTATTTTGGTCAGGACAACACCGAAAGTAAGGATCTGTGGATCTCCAGGGGGATCACCGTTTTTTGGGGAGTCGTCATCACGGGATCGGCATTTCTGTTTGCACTGATACAAACTCAGGCCGAAGGGGAACAACCTGCAGTGGTGGAATTAGGTCTTGAAATAGCCTCTTATACCTACGGTGGATTGCTTGGTGCATTCTTGTTTGGTCTCTTTACTAAGAAACCGAATTTAACCGATGCTACAATCGGCTTTTTCACCGGTTTGATAGCTATGTTGTATCTGGTTGAAGGTGTCGTACAGGATTTTCTGCCCGGCTCAGGTCTTGCCGTAGCATGGCCGTTGTATACGTTGATAGGATCCGTAGTGGTCATCACTGTCGGCACAATTTCCTATTACGTACGAACCATGTTTTTTACGAAGGATTAACCTGAAATCAGGTTAAGCTTATAGCAATATGGTTTTATAACTATTATTTTGAATGTTCTGCAAAATTTAACGGGCCATCCGGATTACTTTATAATTTAACTGTTGCGTTCTCACAACCGGAGTGGTCAGATTCAATTATTTGGATGAACTTTAATCACATTTAGCACAATTACTATGGCAGAAGTGTACAGTACTCCCGAAGCAAGGCAATACGAGAAAATTCCGACTCGCATCTTTGAAAGCTCAGATGAGGCCTCCCTTAAAGTTGCAAAAGAGATTGCTGAGTTAATCAGGCACAAGGAAAAAGCGGGCCAGCCAACGGTCCTCGGACTTGCTACAGGGTCTTCACCCACAAGAGTTTATGATGAACTCATAAGATTGCATAATGAGGAAAACCTCTCTTTCAAAAATGTAATCACCTTTAATCTTGATGAGTACTATCCCATGGACCCGGAATCGCTGCAAAGCTACGTCCGGTTTATGAATGAGCACTTATTTGATCACATTGACATCAAAAAAGAAAACATTCACATCCCGGACGGGAATGTTAGCAGGGATGAGGTCTATAATTACTGCCGGGAGTATGAGGAAAAAATCGATAAAGCCGGCGGCATTGACCTACAGCTTTTGGGGATCGGGCGCACTGGTCATATCGGTTTTAATGAACCCGGCTCCACGCGCGATTCACTGACCCGTTTGATAACTTTGGATAAGGTCACCCGCCAGGATGCGGCAAGTGATTTTTTCGGTGAGGAAAATGTGCCGCGCCGCGCAATCACAATGGGTGTGGGTTCCATCCTGAAATCCAAAAAAGTCATTTTGCTTGCCTGGGGAGAAGGGAAAGCCCCGGTTATTCAGAGAGCCGTTGAAGGGGGAATCACCACACAGGTACCGGCCACATTTCTTCAGGAGCATAATCAGGCTGAAATCATTGTGGATGATGCAGCGGGATCTGAACTTGCTCGGGTTAAAACTCCGTGGCTGGTGGGTTCCTGTGACTGGAGTGATGAATTAAGCCGGACTGCTGTCGTGTGGCTGGCTCAGCGCATTGAAAAGCCGATTTTAAAACTCACCGATGAGGATTACAATGAGAACGGTCTTGGTGAGCTGGTAACCGAATACGGCTCTGCTTATGACATCAACATTAAAATATTTAATGAGCTGCAGCACACCATCTCCGGCTGGCCGGGTGGTAAGCCTAATGCGGATGACTCTCAGCGGCCTGAACGCGCCAAGCCTTATCCCAAGCGAGTCGTTCTGTTCAGTCCCCATCCGGATGATGATGTGATTTCTATGGGCGGCACCTTCCACCGTTTGATTGAACAGGGTCATGAAGTGCATGTGGCGTATCAAACATCCGGCAATATTGCGGTATTTGATGATGATGCCATACGCTTCGCTGATTTCGTGACCGATTACAGCGCCCAATTTGATCTTGCCGAATCCGAAGCGGAAAAAGTACTCAAGGAGGTACGTCAGTTTCTGGAAACCAAAAAGCCCGGACAGGTCGACTCCGAGGAAGTCAAAAATATCAAAGGGATGATCCGCCGTGGTGAGGCCAAAGCGGCAAGCCGTTACATTGGCCTGCGTGATGATCAGATTCATTTTTTGGATATGCCGTTTTATGAAACCGGAAGAGTTCGTAAAAAGCCGCTTTCCGAAGATGATATCCGGATAATTATTGATTTACTGCGTAAAGTGAAACCGCATCAGATTTATGCGGCCGGGGACTTGTCTGATCCTCACGGTACGCACCGAACCTGCCTGAAAGCCGTGATGGAAGCGTTTAAGGAGTGCCATAAAGATGATTGGCAAAAAGATTGCAAAGTATGGCTGTATCGTGGAGCCTGGCAGGAATGGGAGATCGAAAAAATTGAGATGGCGGTACCGTTGAGTCCGGGCGAGCTTGCCAAAAAGCGGCGCGCTATTTTTAAGCACCAGTCTCAAAAAGATCGCCCGTTGTTTCCCGGTCATGACAAACGTGAATTCTGGCAGCGAGCCGAAGATCGCAACCGCGGAACGGCTGAGTTATATGATCAGCTCGGTTTCGCTGAGTACGAAGCTATTGAAGGGTTCCGGGAATGGCATCCGAATAAAGAATAATCTCTTATGTTGAGCCGGCGCCATTCAGGTGGTGCCGGCTTTTTACTTTTTTCGTGGAGTGGTTCAGAGGGAGTCGCAACTCAAATCTTGCCCCTTTTTCGGGTAGATTAACAACATCAATACTGCCGCCGAGAATTTTGACATAAGAGTGAACTAAAGACAGTCCGATACCCGACCCGGCCTGCGCTCGCGGTCCGGAATCAGCCCGCCAATAAGGCTCCCAAATCTTATTTTTTAGATCTTCCGGGATACCCGGACCTTCATCTTCTACGCTTAAGCATACATACTCATCTTCTGTTGACAGTAGAACTCGCAGAGTCTGATTGTGCCGTCCGTATTTGACGGCATTATCCAGCAAGTTAAGGAGCATCTGCCGGTAGGCGGTCGGGTCGGTGCAGATAATTACATCTTCAAGTTCACGGTGGATTTCCGATCTGCCGGCCTTGGCTATGGGTTCGAAAGCCTCAAGAGTTTGTTCCGTTTCAGCTTTCAGGTCCACTTCTTCAAATTTGACTTGAAGATGATCTCGCTCCGATCTTGAAAAATCCAGGACATTGTTAACCAGATTTCCCAGCCTTTGCGCCTCCTGATTGATAATCTTTAAGGACCGGTCCGCCTCCTCGTTGGATCTCACCCGACCGTTAACCAGTGTTTCTGAAAACATGCGAATCTGGGTGACAGGCGTTCGCAACTCATGAGATACATTGGATACAAAATCGGAGCGAATCCGAGAGATCTCCGACTCTTTACGGAACAGAATAAAAGCGATAATAGAAAGACCGGCAGCAAGACTGAAGAGTATGGTGAGCAGGGTAAATCGGTCTGCAATAATTCCACCCAGCATGAAATCAAAACGCTTATCATTTTGAACGGAGATACTACCATCCAGAAACGAAATATGGTCCCCGATTGCATTTTCTATGACAAGGTCATCTTCCCCTGGTATGTCGGAAGTATAAAGCGAAGTGCCGTTTTGAGTATGAATATCAACATTAAGGTTGAGTTCATCCGGGGTATAATCTTCAAGTGGAGCCGGGAGAATGTCATCACCTTTCCATATCTCCTCCATGACAGCCCCCAGTTTTTTAATATTAAACTCATAACCTGCAATGAGTGAGTGGTCTACCAATGGCCACTGTTCCGTATTTGCAAATACAAGAAGTCGCTCATCGCCAGAATCGGTAACCCTGGTTGTCAATATGATTTGATTCGGCAGGAAGTCCTGCTCTTCTTCTTTTTTGATATAATCGGACAACCAGTCAGCAAATTCTTCTTCTGCAGAAGAGCCGTCCTGGGATTGCACTTTTATTTTTTCCGTTTCGCTCTCGAAGTAGAAAATGGATCGGACGTCAATATCGGTGAATGCTTCACAGGTTGAATAGAAACTGCGTTCCGAGCATTCAAGATCGTTGATGAATTCGTTGACCTGTTGAGGTGTAGTTTTGAACTCATAAGAATCCATGTCATCTGCTGATTCATGGATGTTTTCGCTTACAGGTCTTATGAATGTTGAGAGCCGGCCGTTTATTGAACGTTGCTTAACGATATTGTAATTCCAGCTTGTAAACTGAGCTTTATTTTCCAATGCTGAAAGCATAGCCTCTTCCTCAGCCTTAGATGTTGTGAAGGCATAATAGGCTATGATTCCCGTGATGAGTAGAGTGGAAAAAAGTAGCAGCGATATAACAAACGGCCGGCGGTTAAACAGCCAGGTTTTCATAAGTAATCAGGTTTCGATTCGATAGCCGACTTTAGGAGCAGTTTTTATATGCTTTGGCCTGGAGGGCTGTTCTTCGAGCTTGTTGCGTAATTCAGCGATGTGAGTGTCTACGGTGCGTGATTGAATTCCGCCGTTTATTCCCCAAACTTCCTGAAGTAATTCTTCGCGCCGGGCTACAGCGCCTTCCCTTTTTAATAAGGCTACGAGTAGGTCAAACTCCATGGGAGTCAGTGAGACCGTACTACCGTTTTTATATACCTGCCTTGAAGCCTGGTCGACTTGTATATCATCGAAAACCCACTCTTTGATATGGGTCTGACCATTTTCATTTCCATTTGTTCGGCGAATGATGGCTTCAATCCTGAAAAGCAGTTCCATAGTGCTGAAGGGTTTGGTAACATAGTCATCAGCACCGAGACGAAAACATTGGATTTTATCCAACTCTTCACCTTTTGCGGATAAAACCAGCACCGGTGAAGTGACTCCGTTTCGCCGGATGGTACTTAACACATTATAGCCATCACGATCCGGAATCATAAGGTCCAGGACGATTAAGCTATAAGAGTTCTTTAAGCTCTTTTCCAGAGCTTGTTCACCACTATGAACAGTGGTAACCGAATATCCTTCGATTTCAAAGTTATTTTTAAGACCAAATGCCAGGTCTTCGTTATCTTCAACCAACAGTATTGAGTAATCCTGATATTTTGCTTCCATAATTCATTGAATTAGAACCCGATTTTTACTTTTAGCTAAGCTTCACATATTTATTCCGGGTATTTCTTTTTCTTTAGTGCTTTATAAACCCTGAGGCACAACAGCAGCGCCATCTGTGTTTTGTAAGCACTTAATCTTATCCCGAATATCATATCCCCGATTATTGCATAGATTAATACGCAAAACGTGGATATATATAGATACCCCTATAATCAGGTACACATCAACTATGTAAGATAACCAACAAACTTCTGCATAAGTGTGTTAGAAAATTGTCAAAAATTATCGATTAATCTAACAGGTAAATATAAATAGTTGATGAACCCACTTTATAAGAGCATCCTTAAAGTGAAGTCGGCTTTTAGCCGTGCTTACGACCTTATGCAGTATAAGTTTCAATTGATTTAACTTTTATAATAAGTTTTTGGAAAACAAATTCCTAACATCTTTTTATAGTACTGAAGGCAATTTCGGGAGAGGTGTTAATATTCCGTAAAACCTTGATATTAAGTCGAGTTTTGCATTTTTCACAGGTGAATGTTGGGGTTTCAGGGGGATGAAACTCCGGGAGTGGTAATTAAGTGATTATGTAGTACACTTGAATGCAGTGGACATTATATGCAAGAACATAATTTGTATGTAGGTTAGATGTGCTTTCAGAATAGAGTAGATTATTGTATTGGTAAGGAATTGTCTCAAGTGATGTAAAGCGTATTGTTGTTATTGTTTTGATATATATATTGTTAATTATGAATAAAGTAAAATTAATATTTCTGTCAGTGTTTGGTTAAGTAAATGAAATATACTTGAAAAATTGGGGTTGTGGTGTTTTTGATTGATTTTGTTAGATGTATAATTGGTGGTGTTTAATATAGTGCAATAACCGTTTAAGATCATTATTAAAAGAATAGATATAAATCTATTTATTGATCTGTAGAATAAGAAGAAAAAGGTTGAGCATTCTATGTTTTGCTCGACCTGTAATTGATGTAGATCTATTAGAATTAATCATGAATAAGCATAAAAAGTGAGGAAGTCGTATGATATACAGGTTTTTACTAAGTATTGGTTTAGTATTCCTATTTGCCGGCTACTCCATTGCCCAATCGGGTACAGTAGAAGGACAAATCACGGATGCTGAATCTGATGAAAACTTGATCGGAGCTACGGTTTTAATAGAAGATTTAGACCGTGGAGCAACAACTGATGAGGAGGGAAATTTCACCATAGATGGGGTGCCTGCGGGTACATTTGATTACAGGGTAACTTATGTAGGATATGAAACCTATACTGGTGAAATAACAGTAGAGGAAGAAGAAGTAACGACATTAAACATCTCATTGGAACCCGGTGATATCGGCCTTGATGAATTAGTCGTAACCGGTTATGGGGTTGACAGGCGCCGTGAAATAACCGGTTCTCAAGCCAATGTCAGGTCCCGCGATATTCGGGACGTACCAGCGCAAAATACCGAATCCATGCTACAGGGGCGCGCTGCTGGTGTAAATGTTAAGACTACATCCGGAAATCCGGGTGGAGCCTTTCATGTTAATGTAAGAGGTCAGGGTTCCATTAACGCCGCAACGGAGCCACTTTATATAGTTGATGGGGTGCAGATGTCATTCAGTCAGC
>SLQI01000360.1 GCA_007131535.1 Balneolales bacterium
GGTTTTAAGAAATGTCCATTATAAAAGTCTCTGAAAGCCGGGGTTCGATTCAGTACTTTTTTAAAGCGATTATAAAAAATTGACCTTAGCTCAAGTTCCTATCACCTTTTTATATGGTCCACATCCAGTGATTGTAGTTGCAACAAATAAGGATATTTGCTCAAGTAACAATGGTTGATCCATAAGTCCGGAGCACGGCGGAGGACGACCGAACGTAGCCCCGGGTGTAACGGAGCGTAGCGGAGTGTAACCCGGGGTAAAATGCCCCCCCCCCAACCCAAGCCCCGAATGAAATGAGAGGCGGCCGAGGGGGGCCAATGCTCCGGCTTTCAGTCGTCCTGCGCCGTGCTCCGGACTTGGTATCACAGGTGCCGCCATTTACCCCGACCTTACCCGCTTGCCAGCGGAACGGTCGGGGCTATGTTCGGTTGTCCTTCGCTGCGCTCCGGACTAATTTGATTGGTCATTCTATTTGTTGCAACTACAAAGGCTTATACAGGAAATTAAGTTTTGCCTTCCGGATGATCTCTGAAAAAAAGATGAATATGAAGTCAAAATGCATGTCGCAGCGGTTTTATTTGAGAAAGGGGTTTATTCATCGGTTCAGGCCGCTGATTTTGTTGGCATCTCAAAACGGGAATTTCTTGAAAACGTCGGGACCTACGGTGCTTCGATAATCGGAGAAACCATAGAAGACTTACGCAAAGCAATAGATTAAATGGATGAAAAACTGGCCTGAACCATCAGGCACCGGTATCTGGCGATACAACTCCAAAAACCCGTCAGAGTCCGAAGGACCTGACGGCGTTTGAACTCTAATCAAACACCACACACTATTCCACCCGCAAAACCCGCAGCGGCGTCTCCGAATCTTCCGACATAAAAATCCTTCCATCCGGATCCATCCACAAGGGGCGTTTGCTGAGCTGTTGTGGGAGGGAAAGATTATCGATGAGGTAGAAATTCTGAAGGGTGCCCGCCTCGACATCAAAATATTCAACAACTAATTGCCAGTGATCCTCCTCTTCATCAAGGAATGATGAGAGGTGGGTGAGGGTGCCGTCGTTTTGTGGAAACAGACCGTGGGAGATCACCTGAAGCTCGGTATGGAAATAACCGCCGCCACCGGGATGAAAGCCGGAAAGGTGACTGCGATCATGTTCGCTGTCCGAAGTTTCATGGAATTTCACGGTATGTTCTATGTCACGGTAACCGGAAATGCGCTCTTGCTTATGCCATTGGCCGTTTGATTTTTGGTAGATCAACAGTTCACCCCGGTACAAAAAAGGCGCATAAACCATTGTGGTTTCGTCGGGCAAATAGGCAGGCCCGGGGTTGTTATGTAATACCTCACGCTCAAGTTCAGGGTAGTCAGTGTGTATGATCTCATCAAAGTTTATTGCTTGATATCGTATTTCCCTGAAATCAGGAGAGTACAAACTGACCATTGTTTCATTATCCCGGTCAAAGTGGGGAATAACAGCATGGGCATCCGGGTTAATATGCATCTTATTAGAAATAGTTCCATCGGTATTTATTGCGGTTTCGGCTTTTCGCTCGCTATCAACCGAGTACACTGTAACCAACTGCTTGCGGCCATCCATTACGAAAAGTTCATCATCAAGTGCATACAAAGCTGAAATCATCTCAAACTCACCGGGACCGGGGCCTTCACCACCTTGGGTCCACCGGTGTTCCCCCTCCGGGGTAAAAGCGTGGATCTTTTGGGTCCTGGCATCTGCGAGGAAGATAAAACCGTCATCATCGGTTGTAGCTGCTGAAACAATAGAAAGCAGTGGTGTATCCTCGTCCGGACCCTCCACATCTCCTAAAGTGAGCACTTCTTCTGCGGTCAGTCGGTTATCGGAAAAAGATGTATCATTTTCCGACGGCTGGCACCCAGTGAGGGAAATGATCAGGAGTATTATGGCTGAGCGAAATTTCATGAATAGGATTGAACGCTAACTATTTATTTTAATAACTACGCATTATTTAAAAACTACGCAAACCGCAACAATGAAATCCTTTTAATCAGTAAAAAGCGGTCAAATCCCGTAAATACGCTTTTTTATGCAGCCAATTTACGTTTAGGAAGATTCAGTCCAGTCTTCCAGCTTTATATCATTAAGTCGGCTAAAGTGGCTTATATTATTTGTTACCAATATCAAATCAAATGAAACTGCGGTAACGCCAATCAACAGATCAAATTCGTCGATAATTTTTCCTGATTTTTGAAGTCGAGCTTTTTCAGCAGCATAGATATCAAGTGCCGGGAAGATGGGGAGTATCTGAATTCCACTCAAAAAGTTTTCAAGAGCTTTTTGATTTTTCTTTTTCGCCTGGCTTTTTGCAACACCGAATTTTAATTCTGCCAGTGTAATTTCGGAAATAAAACAATTTTCCGGACCGATCTTCTCAAGCTTTGATTTCAGATCGTGCAATCCTTTGATGTAATAAATGCAGATATTGGTATCCAGCAAATATTGATTCAAAACTCTTCGATGGTTCTGTTATATGTTCTGGATCCCTTGATGATGTCAATCAACTCTTCAGCGCTTTGCTTCTCATCCCAACCACCAAATGCATTGTAAAAATCAGTATTATCTTTCTCTATTTCTGTTTTTACCGTATCAGTGAGCTTGGAAATCAGTTCAAGCTTGTTTTGCGCACTCATGTTTTTTAATAGGGAAATGTAGCTGTCAATAAGCTTTGAATCGATGTCTGCTGTTTTCATGGCAACTCTGTACTGTTTGAAATTATTTTGGTTCAAACATCTTCAATTCCTTAAACGCATCAATTTGTCAATTGCTTATGATATGTAATGAAAAATGAGAACTGAATGAAATCTTAAGGAATCTGAACTCGCTAATCTGCTAACCGCCGGTTATATCGCATTTTCCGCATATCAGCTAACCTTTTTACATTTTACAGATCAACGAGTTCAGAGATTTAGTTTAAAGGAGGTATCAAAACCCCACCAACCCCTCCGCTTTCTCTGCAATCTTCTCTACCGAAGGCACCACCGAATCCATCAAATCCACATTGTGCGGAACCGGTACATCCGGCATGGCCAGACGCTCAATGGGGGCGTCCAGGTAGGTAAAGGCCTCTTTGGAAAGCACCGCGCTTATTTCGGCTCCGAAGCCCGCTGTCTCGCTGTCTTCGTGGACGATCATACACCGGTTGGTTTTCCGGACGGATTCCAGCACCGCCTCTTTATCCCACGGAAAGAGCGTGCGCAGGTCCAGCACATCAGCCGAAACACCGGCCTCTTCGGCGGCGCGTTCGCAGCGCTCGACCATAGCGCCCCACGTCACAAACGTAATCTGATCGCCCTCCTGCGTTTTGCGCGCCTTGCCGAATGGAATGATGTATTCATCCCCCGGATAGGGACGGCGGGCCCATTTGTTATCCAGAAGGTTGCGGTGTTCGAAAAACATCGTCGGGTTGTTGCTGCGCATAGCGTAGCGAAGCAGCCCGACTGCATCTTCAGCATTGGAAGGGGAGGCTACCTGCCAGCCGACAGCATGGGCAAAAAAGGTTTCGTTGGTAACACTGTGCCAGGGGTCGCCGATCTTGGCAAATCCGCCGGGCATCCGCACGACCATCGGAGCGGCAAACCGGTTAGCAGTCCGCCAGCGGATGGTGCCCAGGTTGTTGAGCTGCTCGGTAGCCGGATCAGAATACTTGCGGAACTGAATTTCGGGCACCGGCATCAGCCCGGCATACGCCATCCCGACCGCCCGGCCGATGATGCCTTCTTCCGACAAACTGGTATCAAAAACCCGTTGTTCGCCGTGCTCGGTCTGTAACCCCATGGTGATGGCATGCACCCCGCCTTTGGGACCGACATCCTCCCCGAAAATCAGGACTTTGGGGTTGGTTTTCAGCTCATAGTCCAGCGTCCTCCGGATCGCCTCCACCATATTGATCCGCTGCTTTTCGGGCTGAGGCTCGGTACTTGAGGAGGGAAACTCATGCCCCTCGGGCAGCAATCCACCCTGAACCTGAACTTTGTCCGGGCTGCCGTTTTCATCGTCATAGAGCAGGTGTTCGGTTGTCTTTTCCGGATCAGGATCGGGGCGTTGTTCTACCCGCTCCAGAGCCTCACGGACTTCGCGTTCCACCTCGTTTTGCAGATCCTCCCACTGTTTTTTAGACAGATGCTTTTCGAGGAGCATTTTTTCGAGCTTCTTCAACGGGTCGTTTTGTTTTTCCCAATCAAGCAGCTTTTTTGGTTTATAGGCTTGATTATCCTGACCGGAATGTCCGCTTAGCCGGGGCACCGTCAGTCGCAGCAAAACCGGACCTTTGCGGTTACGCACCTGCGTTACCGCCCGTTTCATCAGCGGAGCGGCTTTTTCGGGATCGGTGCCGTCACCGTCGTAGAGAGTGAGGTTTTTGAAGGATTTCAGGTTATCCACGATATTGCCGCCCGGGGTTTGCAGATCGCGGGGCACCGAAATGCCGTAGCCGTTGTCTTCAATGTAAAACAGCATCGGCAGTTGTAGGGTGGTCGCCATGGTCAGGGATGACCAAAAACCGTTGGTGGCAACCGATCCGTCGCCGCCCAGTACCACCGAAATGGCGTCGTTGTAGCGGCGTTCGCGGAGCTGCTTTCGGCGGTATTCGATAGCCTGTGCCCATCCCGCTGCCGGGGTGTATTGCGACCCCACATCACCGGACATCGGCAGCACGGTGATTTGCCCTTTTTCCGCCGGCATATTGCACACCACACCGATATCCCGTCCGTCGCTGTATCCGCCGGATTTCATCAGTGGAGCGGACATAGCGTCATCAACCGTAAGGCCGAGGGAGAGCATGAAGGGGCGGGACCGGTAATATGCGCTGGCACCGTCATACCGGTGGTTGAGCAGCTGACCCAGAATCACCTGGGGTACGTCGTGTCCGCGTGCCGAAAACTGATACAAAACTTTTTTTGCCGGAACCAGTTCGTTTTCTTCAATGTGATCGATGGTCCGGGAGATTAAAACGGTACGGGCTACTTTTTTCCAGTTAACCTTAGGCGTCGTAGTTTTCTGCTTGTTCTGTGTGGTGGTCTTAGGCATAGTAAAATGTTTTTTTTCCCGTGGATTAGCGCAGTTTAACACGGAATTAATGGGTTTTTAAAAAAAGTTCAGACTCTGATTATCTGACCGGCTCAATACTAACGGTTAATTTTTTCCAGCGTTTCGGCAAAGTGGTCGATTTCATCATCGAGACCAACGGTAATGCGAACGCAGTTGGGAAGGCCGAAACCGGGCAGGCGACGCAGGATAACCCCGTGCCTGAGCATGTTTTCGGTGAAGGTTTGAGCGGTTTGTTCATCGTCGAATATGGCCATGACTGCGTTTGCGTAGGATTCGGCATACGGTATCCGGTGCCGATCCAGTATTTCGTAAAGCCGGGTACGGCCGGTGTGGACCAAATCGCAGCTTTTTCCGAGAAACTCCTGATCTTCCATCGCGCCCATGGCGGCGTACTGAGCGGGTGCGGATGGCTCAAAAACCAGTTTGGTTTTGCTCATGGCGGTGATGACATCCGGATGGGCAAACCCGTAGCCGATGCGGAACCCGGCCAGTCCGTAGGCTTTGGAGAAAGTACGCAGCACGATGATGTTGTCGTGATCGTACGTCAACCCGTCCGGATAATCCGGAGCGTAACCGTCGGCAAATTCGTAGTAAGCCTCATCCAGGACAACCAACACATCGGAAGGCACTTTACTGAGGAAATTATCCAATTCCGATTTGGTGAAATAAGTGCCCGTAGGGTTGTTGGGATTAGCCAGATAAACGACTTTGACTTCGTCGGTCAGGTTATCCGCCAGCAAATCCAGGTCGAATCCATAGTTGTCGGAAACCGGAACCTGTTTCAGGCTGATTCCTTTGATGCGGCACGAAACCAGGAAGCCGACGAAGGTGGCACTGGCGGTCAGGGCCGTCTCGCCTTCCGCAAAGAAGGCCCGGGTGATCATAGCTATCAGGCTTTCGGAGCCGGCGCCGAGAATTATGCGATCGGGATCTGTTTGATGTCGTTCGGCGAGTTTCTGTTTCAGATCGTAAGAAGTCGCGTCCGGATAGTTGTTGATCACCTTAAAACTTTCCTGCGCCTTCTCAATAGCTTTTGGACTGCAACCGAATCGGTTTTCATTAGAGGCCAGCTTGGAAATACGTTTCGGGTTGTACTCTCTGACGACCTCTTCAATAGTTTTGCCAGGCACATAGGCCTTCAACTCCTGAATATTTTTCGGAATGATGCGATTGACATCCATATAACTGGTACCTGTAACTTGATTGTTGATAATTCATTGAGATGGACCTCAAATACCTTGACTATCCTGAAATGTACAAAAAAGCGCTTTCATTCCAATCGGAATTAGGGGAAAAAGAAGTTCCTATTATAATTTTAGGGTTGATGAAATTTTTTGAGGCTTGATAGGCTAAAGTCCGCCAGTTTTGGGAGGGAATCTCATATCGGTTTTAGTACGGATTTTCTATTATAAAGGTCCGGTTTAAATCAAATGGAAATTAAATTCAAATGAACCACGATACCGATGGGACCGCTTTTGAGCGGAAAATGCAGCAATGGCTGCTCAGTGAAATAGCAACCAATGGCGATGCCGGTCACGATATGGCCCACATCAAACGGGTAGTGGAGGCGGCAAAGAAGCTGGCCCTGGAGGAAGGGGCGGACCTGGATATCGTTATCCCGGCGGCGTGGCTGCATGACTGTGTGATCATCCCGAAAGAGGACCCGCGCAGGAATCAAGCCTCGCGGCTGGCGGCGGACCGGGCTAAGGAATGGCTGGCTGGTGAGGGATTCGACTCCGCTCAACTGGAGGCCATCGGGCATGCAATCGAAGCACATAGTTTTTCAGCCGGCATCTCCCCGGAAACGCCGGAAGCCAAAGTGGTTCAGGATGCCGACCGGCTAGATGCCATAGGCGCGGTCGGAATTGCCCGGTGTTTCGCCATCGGCGGGAAAATGGGAGCCTCCATCTATCACCCCGAAGAACCTTTTCCGGAAAACCGGGAGGCGGATGACCGCTCATGGATTGTCGATCATTTCTTCACCAAACTGCTGAATCTCGAAGATCAGTTTCAGACGGAAAGCGGGCGCCGGGAAGCACAAAAACGAACGGAGTTCATGCGGGATTTTCTCAACCAATTGAAATCGGAAGCCGGAATGTAATACCACCGTGGACTTTTCTGACTTTATTGGTTACCATTTTACTTTACGGCAGGGAAATATATTTACCGGATTATGAAATGCACACATTCGCAATAGTCCGGGTTGAAGGCTATAAATATGTACGTTTAAAAATGAATTAATCATCGGTTTGTAAATGATTGCAGTGTCAGGTTGCGGTCGGCGTATTTATCGTACAATTCTTTCGGTGAGTCAGCCCATAAAGGAATGAAAGCGCTGAGGATTTGCATCATACTACTTTTTGGTTTGATTGCCGGTGTGGGCAGTTCGTCAGCACAGGGCTGGTTCCCGTTGCTGGATGGCGATACCCGGTTCCAACGCCAGCTTGATGCATTACAATGGGACCTTGGGGGCGCGGCCTCGTTCAGCGGCGACGGTTATTCGGTGTCGTTTGACAATTCGTTTAATTCCCGGATGTTTCTGCGGGATGGCAGCGCCACCAACATTCAGGATGAAAATATCCTTCATTTTAACGGGAGATTCCATCTGAACGACAACCTGTACTCGGTAGGGTACGGCCGGGTGTACCGCTATACTTCGGTGGATGTGCGTCAGGATTTCATGATGGCCGGTCTCGGGTATGATCTCCCCGGAACCACCAGTATAGAGTTGATGGGAGGGGTTTTCAGTGATCATCGCCATAACGAATTGGACCAGGGCCCCTCGTTTGCTGCGAGGGTAACCTCACAGCCTGTCAGTGCGGGAGGATGGTCGTTCCGGCCCGAGGGATGGATTCACTATGCCGATATCGACCGGCGCACGTATCAGAGTATGCGGGGGGAGACCGAGGTGGCATATCAGTCTGAGATGATCAGCTTTCAGAGCCGGATCCGCTTAGCCCGGTCGGTGCGGGAAAGCTACCAGCCCAGCAGCTTTTTTAACCGGGATGTGACGGATATGATTGAAGGGGTGACCTCCGATACGACATCAGCTGATGTAAGGCTGGAAGTGCCGTTGATCGGACCGGTGGAAGGGCACTTCAGTCTGAATACCCAGATGGTCGACCGCCGTTTCGAAAGCCGATCCTTAACTGATGAATCCAAAGATTTGTTTGATACGGAGACCACACGTGAACGACTTGATCTTCAGGTATCAGCTGTTTTGCCGGCCGGAGCTACTAACCTGGAGCTGGGACTGGAATACCAGGTTGCTAACCGCCGGGCCCGATTGCTCAATCCAGAAGAATTTGCCGAAGAACAGATCGCCCGACGAAACGAAGTGTTGCAAAACGCAACGTTCAGCCAAAACCGGTTTGGTCTGTTTACCCGTAACCGGTTCGGAATCTCGGAAGGGCACACGGTTTTGCTGGATGGCAGAGTCAGTATTCTCCGATATGATACCCCGGAACTCAATGTGGATGACCGGGATGAATTTTATATATGGTCGCTGGTGGGATCAGAGCACCATATTTCGGATTATCTTTCGGCTGGTTTTACGCTATCCGGCGAGGCTACCCACCAGGTGTATTTGCAGGCTGAGCGAAGTATCGATAACCATTGGCGCCGTTCATTGCGATTGAGACCGTATTTTCAATGGATGCCCTTTGAAAGTCTGCGCATACGTCAGAATTTCGGAATTCGGGCTAATTATACGGTGGATGATTTTGAGCTGCCCGGACGCCGAAGCAACAATCAGTCCTCTCGTGAATTCAGTTTTAATACCCAAGTGGATTGGAATTTTGCCTCGGACTGGAATATTTCCGGCGAAGCCTCCCGAAGCGAACTCAGAATAGGAAGGCTTTTCTGGGATTCGTTTACGGAAATCCCGACCGATACGCTTACAACGTACAACTTTGAGCTGATGCTTACCCGAAGCATTGGCAGGGCCGAAGTCTCAGCCGGAGGCCGTTATTTCATCAAACTGGATTATTTGCCCCAGACTACCTTAACCACAACGATCCCGGATGATGAAGGCGGTGAGCAGCCAATCAGTCAGTCCGCGCCCGGCAGGCAGATTACCCGCCAGATTGGACCGTCAGTTGATATCAATATACCTTTTTCCTCGGGTAATCGGCTGCAATTCCGAGGTTGGCTGCAAAATCAGGGTGTAAACCGGCATCTGTATATGACGTATCCCGATGAAGTTGCCGAGTTCTTCAGACGCGAAGAACGCCGCACCTCACGCCGGCTCTACCCAAACATGGAAATGCAGGTGAGTTTTCAGTTTTAACCCGCCGGCTGTCCGGCGCAGCCGGGCTGTCGGCATGCAACCATTGGCAGAGAAGATACTGGCTACAGTAGGGAGGAGGTGGAGGTGCCGACAGCCGGACTGCGTCCGACAGCCGGCTGTCCGATGCAATCGGGCTGCCGGCATGCAGCCATTGGCACAGAAGATAGTGGCTACAGTAGTGGAGGTGATGGAGGGGCCGACAGCCGGACTTTGTCCGACAGCCGGCGAGGGTTGAAAAAATTATGATGGTTTCCGCATAAATTTTAAATATTTATCATCGATGGTTTGGTAGCTTATCTTTTGAAATTGGTCATATGATTCCGGAAGATTCAATAATGAGAGAGCTAATTTACGGTTACATAATGAGCCGTTACGTAGCCCGGCATAATCCGGATAGGAGGAAAAAGGCCACTCAGAAAGCTGGTTGATCATTCTCGCTCGTAATGGATTTTGATGAATGTACAAAAAGCAGTGAAGCAAATAGTCCGGCTCCGAGATTTCTTTTTGTAATGATCGTTTTTTAAAAAGGGCGCCACTTGAGTTATTCTTCCATCCAAACCATTGAGAGTAACTGCTTAACATAGTGCTGTATTTGTTTTTGAAAGATCGGGAGGCTTGCTCGTCATCTTTTATACGGATCATTAGATGAAAGTGATTGGGCATTAAGCAA
>SLQI01000393.1 GCA_007131535.1 Balneolales bacterium
CATCCGTTTTGTGACGGTAGGGAGGCTCAAACCCCGCGAATTTTTGCAGTGGCAGAAATTCAACAGCATTGACTCCGAGCTTTTTCAAGTAATTGAGCCCGCCTTTTGTCGATGGATCAATGAAACCGCTATAAGTGCCCGGATTTTTAGCCTTGGCGGAAGGGTGGGCGGTCATATCTTTAAGATGAGCCTCATAGATGATCAAGTCTCTGGGATCCTCTATAGGAATAAACTGATCATCCTCCCAGTCGAACGAATCTTCTTTAACAATTTTTGTGCGGGCGTACTGACGGAAATGGTTGGTTGTCGTTACATGCCGGCTGTAAGGATCGGCCAACAGATAACGGGATTGAAGGAAATCCTGCTGGTTACCATTACGGACATAATATCCATAGTATTTATCTAAATGATTGCCTTTAATCTGCAACTCCCAAATACCATCCCCGGTATGCTCGAGTTCGTAGAGCTTCCCTTCAGGATCCTCATAATTATTGAATAACTCCAGTTGAACCTGGTTGGCGCGGGGGGCAAAGATTCTGAAAGACGCTTTTTTACTGTCAGCTCTGCAGCCGAAAGACAAATTGTGGCGCGGATCGAATCCGGCAAGTTTGGGTTTTGTACTTGTATCGGCTTGTACCATTGAACCTATTGAAAAACTTGTTGATATAACGGTCGGTCTGATTAAATAAGATAGCTAATTAATAGCTCAACTGTCGTACCGGAAATGTTTGTGAGGATATAAATTCCGGCTGATACGGCAACCCAATGGATTATACCACAGGCATGTCAGTTGTAGATCCGCTTAGCGTATATAATTGTGCAGCAGTAACTTTACCTCCTTGTACTTGCATCATAAGCAGTTGTTATAAACGGTCAGCCATTTGCTTTATTTATGAACCTTTCAAAATCAGCATTATAAACTCCCGGGAGATGATGCCATTAGTCAACAAACGGAGTAAGAAAGGGAATTTTCATTTTATGATACTTCCCACCGGGGCTTCTGTTGTGATCGGATACAGATTTTCGTCAGTATCCTCGGCCATCAATACCATACCCTGGCTTTTAACCCCCATCATTTTGCGGGGTTTAAGATTGGCCACAACACAAACTTTTTTCCCGATCAACTCTTCAGGTTTATACTGCTGAGCTACCCCCGCAAGCACGGTACGTTTTTCCAGTCCGATATCCACCTCGAGTTTGAGTAGTTTATCGGATTTCGGTACCGGCTCGGCGGTTAAAACCTCGGCGCTTCTGAGGTCGATTTTCATGAAATCCTCAAAGGTAGCCGTTTCTTTAAGCTCCGGAATATCTGAAGCGGGCTGCTCACCGGCCCGTTCTTTCAGCCGCCGGACCTGTGCTTCTATGGTCTCGTCTTCAATTTTGTTAAAAAGAATCGTCCCCTTTTGGATTTTATGACCGGCTTCCAATAGCGTGGATGAAATATTGTTCCAGTCGGTATCAGGCAGATTCAGCTCTTTTCTGAGCACCGCCATTTTAGAGGGTAATATGGGTGAAAATACCGTGGCAAGGGCAGCGGTCAGCTGGGCGCATACATGCAATACGGTACCGCAGCGTTCCATATCGCTTTTACGCAGGTGCCAGGGCTCCATTTCAGTAAAGTATTTGTTGCCGAGGCGGGCAAGGTTCATACTTTGCAGCACAGCTTCCTTCAGGCTGAACCCATCATAGAGTTTGCCGATTTCATCACGGTATTCGGCAATTGCGTTTAGTACTTCCGTATCGCGCTCCGTCGGGTTAACAAGTTCCGGTATGGTACCGTCGAAGTATCGGTTCAGAAACGATTGGGTACGAAAGATAAAGTTGCCCAGAATATCGGCGAGTTCACTATTTACCCGGGATTGAAAATCAGACCAGCTGAAATCCGAATCACGGGTTTCCGGCAGGTTGATTGCCAGTACATACCGGAGCAGGTCCGGTTCAAAATCTTCCAGATATTCATGCAGCCATACCGCCCACCCTCTTGATGTAGAAAGTTTTCGGCCTTCCAGATTCAGGAACTCATTGGCCGGCACGTTTTCCGGAAGTACAAAGTCGCCGTGCGCTTTTAACATGGCCGGAAACATGATGCAGTGGAAAACGATATTATCTTTTCCGATAAAATGGATCAACTCGGTTTCTTCATCCTGCCAGTAGGTTTTCCACCGGTCGGGGTTACCCTGTTGCTCCGCCCATTCTTTTGTGGCGGAAATGTAGCCGATGGGGGCATCAAACCATACGTAGAGTACCTTGCCTTCGGTACCCGGCAGGGGGACGGGGACTCCCCAGTTCAGGTCGCGGGTAACGGCACGTTCGTTGAGCCCCTCGTTCAACCAGCTTTTACATTGGCCGAGTACATTGCCTTTCCAGTTTTTGCGGCTGTCAATCCATTCTTCAAGCCACTGCTGGAAATCGTTTAGCGGCAAAAACCAATGGTTGGTTTGCCGGAATTCAGGTTTTTCACCCGTAATAACACTGGTCGGGTTTTTCAGGTCCGTCGGGGAAAGAGATGTACCGCATTTTTCGCATTGATCACCATACGCCTCTTCATACCCACAGCTGGGGCAGGTTCCCCGCACGTAGCGATCGGGGAGAAACATATCGGCTTTGGGATCATAGAGTTGATCCTGACTTTTTTCAACAAATACATTTTTTTCATGCAGCGTTTTAAAAAAGTCCTGAGAAGTTTTGTGATGTGCCTCGGAGCTGGTTCGTCCGAAATAATCAAAAGATATTCCCAGCTCGGCAAAGGCTTTCTTGTTAATGTTGTGGAACTTCTCGACAACGTCAGCGGGGGTAATCCCTTCTTTATCTGCCGCCAGTGTGATAGGAACCCCGTGTTCATCAGAGCCGCATATAAAAAGTACATCTTCACCCTTTAGCCGCTTATAGCGGACATAGAGATCAGCAGGCAAATAGGCACCCGCAAGGTGCCCCAGATGAAGGGGGCCGTTGGCATAAGGCAGAGCCGCTGTTACAAGAGTTCGTTTAGCCATTGTTAATAAGGCAAATTAAATGGTTTACTAAAATGTGTTTGTGAGAAAACGTCAGGATCAAAGCGTGCGAAGATACGCATCCGCTGATATGATCAAAAGTGATAAATGGCCGGAAAAACAGGATTGATTATCTGCGAATCCATGGTTTATAACCTGACATGTACGTACTTAGTATTTCAAGTAAATGTCCGGTTCAGTGTCTCTTTCAGGCGGAAAGCAACTCCTCATGATATTTATGATCTCTCATCTTCAGTACCCTTATGGCCACTTAAGAAAATGTGATAAAGTACGATACCAATACTTACAGAAACATTAAAGGAGTGTTTTTGCCCGAATTGCGGAATTTCAATATATTCATTGGCTAAATGAAGGATATCCTCGTCAAGGCCGGTAACTTCATTGCCGAATATCAGAATTACAGGACGTTGTTCGGGTAGATGAAAGTCAGTAAGGGGCTTACTATGGTTAGTCTGTTCAATAGAAACCAAATAACTGTCCTGCGCCTTCATGTTTGATAAAGCTTCAGCGCCGTTTGAATAGTGATTCCAGGTTACACATTTCTCTGCTCCTAATGCCGTTTTACTGATTTCGGGCCTCGGGGGCTGAGGTGTATAGCCTGACAGGCAGATTTGATTTATCCCAAAGGCATCGCCGGTTCGAAAGGCAGAACCGACATTATACATGCTGCGAATATCATGGAGCCATAATGTGGTTCGATCGAGTAACGGAGGTTTAGCCCGTGCAAGATTACGATTTAAAATTTCTTTAGTGGTACGTTTTACGACAGTCATTTCATGAATTTCACGATTCCGTTGATCATTGCGGGAAGCATTACGTTTATGCTGGCATTGTTGTTGTCACATTCAGCCCGCCAAATTGGAAACATAGCAATTTTTCGGGATTACCCCGACAATGTAAGAAAACTGCATAAACGTCCGGTACCTTCAACCGGAGGGCTGGCATTGGTTGGAGCTACGATGATCGGAAGCGCCCTGGTGATACCTTTTATGATGGAGATGCTTTCTCCGGGGATGACCGGCTTTATATACTTTTTTATGGCGGGGGCCGGGCTGGTCGCGATTTCAGGAGTTTATGATGATCTCTACGGATTAAGCTTCAAGCCCAAGTTTTTGATGCAGGTTACGGCAGCGATCATTGTACTGTACGGTCTGGAAACTCAGTTTGTGGCCGGGCATATCAGCTATTCGGAAGTTTTCTGGGGGGTTCGGGCTGTAATTTACGGGGTGCTTGCTTTGTGGATCGTGGCCGGATGCAATACCATTAACCTGGTTGACGGCATCGATGCCCTGGCCGGGAGTCTGTTACTTACAGTAATTTTCGGAATTACCATTATCTCCGTTTCCTGGGGAGTGGTGGATGTGTTCCCATTTATCATACCACTGGCTGCCGGAGTACTCGGCTTCCTCTGGTTTAACCGGCCGCCGGCTTCCTTATTTATGGGGGATTCCGGCAGTATGTTCAGCGGATTTGTTATCGCGACTTCAATTATCGTATTGGCCATTCATGCTTCACACTGGATGTACACGCTATCACTGGCATTACTGCTGAGTGTACCGTTAACCGATACCATCTTTGCCATTATTCGCAGGGTTAAGTTTAATGTAAATCCGTTTGAATCGGATCATGACCATCTCCACCACATCCTGCAGCGCTATTTTAAGGGACCGGGATTGGCCGTGCTGACCCTCTCATCGGCCTCGGTTATCATGGTTACTATCGCTGTTTTATTGAGTAGTATAACAAGGCCGGTTATGTTCTACTCGGTTTATGGCATCTTATTTGGCCTGTTTTTAATTATTGCGTTAATTTATGCCATTAGAGTTGAAAACTGCAGATCGGTCTTGTCCGCACAAGATTTGGCAGATAGCGACCCGAACTACCAGGATCCAGTCGGTGAGTTGAAAAATCTCCGCAAACACGATAATGATGATAAAAACGTTCGTGTTAGCCGTCTGGCAGGTTCCCATTCACGCAATGGCAATACCTGATTTTGTATTTGAACACAGAAAATTATCAGAAAACTAAAATAAGTTGACCGTGAAAAAGAATTACTTATCAGCAGAGGGTTATCAAAAGCTGAAGGATGAACTTAAGGATTTGACCACCAGGGGACGCCGGGAAGTAGCTGAGAAAATCGAGGAAGCGCGCTCCCATGGTGACTTGAGTGAAAACGCAGAATATGATGCCGCCAAAGAGGAGCAGGGGCATCTTGAAAAACGTATTGCCGAGCTTGAAGATACCCTGGCAAATTCCAGAGTGCTTGATGAAAAGAATATGGATGACTCCAAAGTCTATGTGCTTTCTACTGTTACGGTCCTGAACAAGAAAACAGAAAAGCAGATGTCTTACACTCTGGTATCCAAAGATGAAGCGGATTTCAAACAGGGTAAAATCTCCGTTGATTCACCAATCGGCAATGCATTGATGGGTAAGGAAGTAGGAGAGACGGTCAATGTAGAAGTGCCGGCCGGCAAGCTTGAACTTGAAATTAAAAACATACAGCGATAAAGGGATCATCTAATGAAATTAGCAGTAATCGGAACCGGTTATGTTGGGTTAGTAAGCGGCACGTGTTTCGCCGACTCCGGCAACGATGTGATATGTGTGGATAATGATCCCCAAAAGCTTGAGGCGCTGAGAAACGGAGAAATTCCGATTTATGAACCCGGCCTGAATGTGCTGTTCGACCGCTCGGTACGCGAAAAACGGCTTCACTTTACAGATGATCTTGAAAATGCGATTAAGGAAGCCGAAGTGATTTTTTTGTGCCTGCCAACACCGCCCGGTGCTGACGGTCAGGCTGATCTGAGCTTTGTTCTGGATGTGGCTGCAAAAATAGCTCCGTTGATGAACGGATACAAAGTGATCGTCAACAAAAGTACCGTTCCGGTTGGAACCGCAGAAAAGGTTCGTATGACGATAGAAGCCGGTACTTCTCAGGAGTTTGATGTGGTCTCCAACCCCGAGTTTTTAAGAGAAGGAGCTGCTGTTGATGATTTTCTGAAACCCGAACGCGTGATAATCGGAAGCACAAGTGAGCGGGCCATTGAAGTGATGAAGTCGCTTTATGAACCATTTGTGCGAAGCGGCAATCCGATAATTACCATGGATGAAAAAAGCTCAGAGCTAACTAAATACGCTGCCAATGCTTTTCTGGCAACAAAAATTTCATTTATGAATGAGGTTGCCAATGTTTGTGAGCGCGTCGGCGCCAATATTGATGATATCCGCAGAGGAATTGGTACGGATTCGCGCATTGGCAAGCGATTTTTGTTCGCCGGGATTGGATACGGCGGGAGCTGCTTCCCCAAAGACGTTCAGGCCCTGGATTATACCTCTGATGAACATAACTACGATTTCAATATACTGAAGTCGGTCATCTCAGTTAATGACAAACAAAAGCTCTCGATTGTTGAAAAAATTAAGTCGTTCTACAACAACGGAGAAATTAAAGGTAAAACTTTCGGCGTATGGGGACTTTCATTCAAACCGGAAACCGATGATGTTCGTGAAGCCCCTTCATTGTACATAATCCGGGCACTGATAGATCTGGGCGCTCACATAAAAGCCTATGATCCCGAAGCGATGGAAACATTTCAGGAAGCATTCGGAGAAGATAGCTCAAAAATTGAGTTCTGCGAAGATCAGGTCACGGTTCTGAAGGATGCCGATGCATTAATCATCTGCACCGAGTGGAATGAATTTCGCCGGCCGAGTTTCGCAAGGTTCACGGAGCTGATGAAATCACCGGTAATTTTTGACGGCCGAAACCTGTATGATCTGAAGGAAGCCGAAAAAGACGGACTTACTTATTTCAGTGTTGGCCGGAAACCCGTAAACGCCGATAAAATAATTCATGCCTGAACGTGCCTTAATTACCGGGGGTGCCGGTTTTCTGGGATCTCATTTATGCGACCGCTTTGTTAAAGAAGGGTATCATGTTATTTGCATGGATAACCTCTCCACAGGGCGGGCTGAAAACATTGAGCACCTCATCGGGCACGAGCGGTTTGAATTCATCAAATACGATGTAACCGAATATTTGCATGTGGGAGGCGAACTGGATCTGATTCTCCATTTTGCCTCTCCGGCCTCCCCCGTTGATTACCTGGAGATGCCGATCCAGACGTTGAAAGTCGGGTCGCTGGGTACGCATAAAGCGCTGGGACTGGCAAAAGAGAAGAAAGCCCGTTTTCTGCTGGCATCTACCAGCGAGGTGTATGGCGACCCTCAGGTTCACCCTCAACCCGAAACATATTGGGGAAATGTGAACCCTATTGGGGTGCGCGGGGTATATGATGAAGCCAAAAGATTTGCCGAAGCCCTGGTAATGGCCTATCACCGATATCATCATTTGGACACCCGTATCGTAAGAATTTTTAATACCTACGGGCCCCGGATGCGGCTGGATGATGGAAGAGCCCTGCCCACTTTCATGAGCCAGGCCATTAGGGGAGAAGACATTACCATTTATGGCGACGGCTCTCAAACCCGGTCATTTTGTTATGTGGATGATCAGATCGAAGGCATTTTTCGTTTGGTAAACTCTGATTATATTGAACCTGTCAATATTGGCAATCCGGAGGAGATCTCAATTCTGGATTTTGCCCGGGAAATTATTGATTTAACCGGCAGCATAAGTAAAATTTCTTTTAAAGATCTTCCGGTTGATGACCCGAAAGTCAGACAGCCTGACACCAGCCTTGCACAAAATTTGTTGGGCTGGAAAGCAAGTGAAAACCGGAGAACAGGTCTACAGGCTACACTGGAGTATTTTAAATCCAAGATCGGTGATCGACAACCCACGTAGGAGGCTTCATGATGCATCAGAATGGCAATGGGCAAGCTCATCCCGATGCGTATAATCAAAAGCAGGAACCCAGTGCGTATGAAAAGTTTCAACGTTACTGGTGGCTGATTAAGCGGCGGTGGTGGCTGGTTGTGATATTTGCCGTCATCGGCGGGGCGTATAAATACCATGAGGTTCAGCAAGTCGAAGAGCGTTTTCGTTCCAGTGCCACGGTTATGCTGGATGGTTCACCGACAAACCGGGCGGTATCTTTACTTGGAGTGCCGGGGGCTCGATATGGCTACGAAAATGAAATGTTTATTCTACGGTCGGATCAACTTTCGCGAATTGTCGCAGAAAACCTGATCGAATCTTTTCATAAATCAGACCGCTCTGATACACTGAGTATTTTAAAGGGCAGAAACGGAGAGCTTGCAACGGTTAATCAGATATCAAATCGTGCCCGGAGAGCTATGAGTTTTCAGGCCGGGGGGGATATCGATAACATCATATATTTCCGTGCTGTATTGAACGATCCCGATGAGGCAGCCCGTCTTGCCAATGTGTACGCCAATACGTATGAGCAGTTTAATGTGGACCAGAGTGTACGGCAGATACGGAATACAGCGGATTTTCTTGAAGAGCGCATAGATGAAACAAAAGATTCACTTATGCGCTCGGAGGTCGAGTTAATTGATTTCTACCGGGATCACGGCTACTCTCAATACGATGTTAATAGTGAAGCGGTTATCAGGCAGATTTCCGAGCTGCAACAGGAAAAAGATCGCGCCCGGTTTCAGCTGCTTTCCAATCAGGAACAAATCAAGGCTATAGACTCTACACTTCAAGCGAGCAGGGAGCAGGAGGCCGAATATCTGCTGAATGCAACCGATAATCTCATGGAGTATTATTCCTCGGAAATCGCACGCCTTGAAGTGGAAAAAGAAGAGTTAATTAACGATCCAACTTCCGGCTCCGATGCGGACACGAATCCGAGGTTGAGTGTGCTGGAAAACCGGCTTGAAAATCACCGGGAAAAATACCGGGAGCTGCTCACAGAAAAGCTTAATAGCCCTTCACTGCTTGCCACAACGGACGGCACCGTTGCCAACGAATATATCCGGCTGAATACCCGTAAAATCGAACTGGAAAATGAAAATGCAGCGCTGCCGGCTAAAATCGCGCAAATAGAGGATAAGATCGCTGAGTATAAAGGTCAGATGGAGAGCATTCCCCATCAACAGCTTGAATACGAAAAGCTAAAGCGCGGTCGCGACCGACACTTTGAATCGCTATTCTCTTTCTATAACAAACGGCAGGAAATGGAACTGGCCCTGGCCAGTGAAGGCGGTTATGTCAGGGTTCTCGATTATGCTACACCCAACCCGAATCCGATAAACAAGCAGGCCTCTACGGGAATAGTCCAGGGCGGTTTTTTCGGGATTGCCATTGCCATACTATTGATTGTTGGGTACGACCGGATAGATGACAAAGTCCGCTCGGATGAAGATGTCCAGGAACTGCCGGTGGGGCTTACCGGTGCCATTCCTTCAATGAAGACGATTATCCAGAAAGAACTCGATAATAAAAGTTTTCTGGAATATAAGGGTGCGTTTATTTCAACTTCCCTGATCACTGTATTGCGGCCGCTTTCCGGGATCTCGGAAATGTACCGGCGTTTGAGGTCTAACTTTTTATTCAGTCTGCCCGATAAGAAAAATAAATCAGTGCTTATCACCAGCTCGAATCCGCAAGAGGGGAAATCCGTTACTACCTCTAATCTCGGAGCGGTATTAGCACAGAGCGGAAAACAGGTACTGCTCATTGATGCCGATCTTCGACGTCCAAATCTTGACGTCTTTTTCGGTCTAACCGGCACACCGGGATTGAGTGACTACATCATCGGAAATGCGGATTATGACGATGTAATTTATCCTACCATTGCTGAAAACTTATCAGTAGTACCGGCCGGCAGCCAGGTCCCGAATCCCTCCGAGATTGTCGGCTCGGAAATGTTTCGCTCATTTTATGAAAAATGTATTGGTGAATACGATTATGTCATCATCGACTCCCCGCCGATGAATTCGGTAGTTGACGCCACCAGTGTAACCGACATCGTTGATATGTCACTGGTGGTTGTGAATGCAGGTAAAACCCGTAAAAAAGATGTAATGGCGGCGTTGAACATGATGCATTTCAATGCGCATAAAGTGATGGGAGTGC
>SLQI01000414.1 GCA_007131535.1 Balneolales bacterium
ATGAGCACGGTAACCTGCTTGCCTACCTGAATAAGCAACAACTTGCACGGTTTCCGTATATGAGAAAGGAAGACCCGCGTGATCACGGCTTATATCGCATTTATAATGAGGTGATAAACGGTAAACCGATCTCGGGCTATGAACGCAGCAGTAACATTGTGAAACGGCTGATGCGCATCGGTGAGGAAACGGTGGAAGAGCATCTTAAGAAAAAGCAGCGTTTTTTCAGGAGTTACGGAACAGACCAGACTCCCTGGCCCTATGAGCCATCAGCCCGGCTGAAGTTGATTCAACTGCTGTTGGACGTGATATGGCTATCCGAACGGTTTTCGCCTTCCCGTAAACTGGTTGTAAAATCAGTACACAGTTCTTTAGCCCTGCCGTATTTACAGCGTCACTTCAACCCGCAAATGGTTTTGGTGGTGCGCCATCCCGCTGATATTGTATTAAGCCATAAAAAGCTGAACAATCCCGATATCAACAGGGATATATTGGCCCATAAACGACTTCAGGAAGATTACTTAAACGGATCACTGATACAGGAAATTAAAAAACTCAATACCCCGCTGGAAAAAGCCGGGGCGCAGGTAGGGGCGTTTTATTATATCTTTGCCCGCCAGCTTAAAGATCACCCCGACTGGATACTGGTTGAGCACGAAACATACTGCATGGATCCTGTTGAGAAGTTTAAATCACTGTACACCCAGTTGAATCTTCGCTGGAGCAGCGAAATTGAAAAGTTTATCAGAGAGCTCAACTCAAGCGAACAGTCGGGGTATGAAGCCCGGCGAATTGCTCAGAATCAAACAGGAAAATGGAAAAAAGAATTATCCGCTGACGAAGCGGAACAGATTCGCAGAGGGTACAGTTTGTTCCCCCATCGCTTTTACCGGGAATTTGCCACTGAACCCCGAAAACGGGCTGTGTAAACCATTTGTCCTCTCAACCTGAGTTCGATTTTAATTGCTGGTCAACGAGAACAAGACGGGGTGAAGGTCATAAGAATGAAAAGAGTCCGGCTTTTTATCGATCAGCCGGTTATTTTTATGTCCTTTTTGCCTGTCCCTGTGGAGATCAATCAAAAAGAACGGAAGGACAATCTAAGCAATCACTGTTGTCCGACACTAAAACATGTAGATGCAAGAACCACGGACATAAGGTATTGCTTGGTGAGGCTATAATAGTTGCTCCGGCCTTCAGGCCGGTGAAAGAAAACTCTTAAAAAAATATTATAGGGCTTTAGCCCTTTGGGTCGAGGGCTAAAGCCCTTATCAATTGCTTATCTCCTTTCATCACCGGCCTGAAGGCCGGAGCAACTATTCCATTTTTAAAATCTTCAGGCCGAATTTATCGTGGCTTCAAAAAAGTAGGGCAGATTCATAAATTAACAAACCAAACTGATGTGTTACAAAATGTTAGCTTGAATAATACGCTATATTCTATTTGGGTAAGGTTATAGTGATAAGCAGTATATTGACATTCGCTTAAATAAACGAACTCGGTTCAAACTTTGGCGGCAGAGTTTCGGATGTGTTCTATCCGCTCTTTAACCGGCGGATGACTGTAATTCAGAAACACATAAAAAGGGTGAGGGGTGAGGTTGGAGAGATTGTTGGCGGAGAGCTTTTTCAGGGCATCGGCCATGCTGTCGGGATCTTCGGTTACTTCCACGGCATATCGATCCGCCTCAAATTCGTGCTTGCGGGAAAGCAGCTGCATGACAATTCCGAGGATCATTTCAATAGGCGTAAAGAGAAGCCCGAAGAAAATCAACCCGGCATAAACCGACATCTGGTCCATGTAAAAAGCTTCAAACAGGCCGGGAACAGATAAAAAAAGCTGCAGAAGAGCCAATACCACGCCGGTGTGCAGAATGCTGATCACCAGGTTTTTCTGGATGTGTTTTTTCTTGTAGTGTCCCACTTCATGGGCCAGTACCGCAACCAGCTCACCCACCGTGTGTTTTTCGATGAGGGTGTCGAATAAAGCTATGCGTTTGTTTTTACCGAATCCGGTGAAAAAAGCATTAGACTTGGCCGATCGTTTCGATCCGTCGATCACAAATACATCCTGCAGCGGGAATTTCACTTTTTCGGCCATATTCATAATGGCCTGTCGCAATTCGCCTTCTTCCAGCGGAGTGAATTTATTAAATAGCGGCATGATCCACGTCGGGGCGATAAACTGGACGATCAGCATGAAAGCAGTGACGGCCACCCAGGCGTACAGCCAGGCCATCCCTCCTGCGTTGATGAAAAACCAAAGTACACCGGCCAGCAGCGGACCGCCAATCACCACCGAAAGCAGCAGTCCTTTGATGCGGTCCATCACAAAAGTGCCGGGAGTGGTTTTATTGAACCCGTAGCGTTCTTCAATCACGAATGTGGAGTAGATGCTGAACGGCAGGGAGATAATGGTCTGGGCAAAAACCAGCAGCCCTATGTAAATCAGGCCGGAAACCAACTCGCCGAAACCGAAATCCCGCACAATGTGATCCAGCCAGTTGAATCCCCCCGCAAACCAGAAAATGAGGATGACGGCAATCCCAAAAGTGGAGTTGACGAATCCGAACCGGGTGCGGTCTCTCGTATATTCCTGCGACCGGCGGTATTCGTCTTCGTCGTAGACATCCGAAAATTCGTCGGGCAGCTCTTTTTTCAGATGCTTGAGATTCAGGTAGTCGGCGACGAGGTTCAGTACATAATCCAGCAGCAGAGCCGCCAGGATGATCACTCCGAAAATATTCATGAAATCTGGTTTGTTGTTAGCCGCGGATTATCACGGATTGAACGTGGATTTTAGAGTTTGTTTGATATTGCAGGATAAGTACGAATGATTGTGTGATTCAGTATGAAGTTATTCGTTCACTGAAGAATACAGCTTTGACATAAGAGTCCTGCATTATTGCATGGATTAGTTTCCATAAAAATCGAAACTAATCGACACCAAATAGCCGGGCAGCAGAGGATTTTAATTCTGTATCATCTAAGCACGTGTCAAGACTATTGAAGATTGGAGTCTGTTAATGCATTAGCTGGAATCGACACCTCATTTGGCAGTTTGTACGTTGTATTATTTAAAATTTAGGAATAGGTATGATAGCTTTTTCGTTTATCTTATATGCAGCATGTTTTTATGGATTAAATAGTGTCTGTAAGAAAACGCCAATACCTTCGTTCTGCTCGTCCCAAAAATGCTCATGTACGCTCTGTATACTGCGCTTTTTGGAACTTCGCGCGCCTTGATCCTGGCGTTTACTTACAAACAACTACCACTTTTCTTACAGGTGTTGAATAGTTTTATTGAGCTTTGAATAATGAATTATTAAATCGGATTACTATAAATCCTGATATTTGCCACGGCAAGCCAACTATCAGAAATAAGCGCTATCCCGTGGATGTAATCTTGGACTTGCTTTCTGCGGGGATGACGACAGAGGAAATTTTAGAAGATTACCCCAACCTTGAGAGGGAAGATATAATGGCATGCTTATTATATGCTTCGAAAATTGCCAAAACAAAGTCATTTAGCAAGGTAGTTTAAGTTTCATCATAGCATGGATATAAAGTTGTTGATTGATGCTCAGCTTCCGCATCTGATGTGTGAATTATCAAACTCATTAATTTTTTGGCTTTTCAATCCTCACCCACTCAAGGTTGCGTTAGCGCGAACTATTTACGTATTTATGAATGTGTATTAAATTTGCAGCTGATTGTTGTGGAAGCGATTTTCCGGCAAGTGAGGAAACGATACGGTATCAATCTATACTTATATTTCTTACCTTGTCGCGTGGTTTGACAAAACCTTTTGTAAATCAGCTTCGTTGACAGATTCTGAACTTTTAAACGAAATATTATTTCCACCTAACCGCATTTTATACCTGCTATGGCACGAGTTGAAGTTGTGATGCCCAAAATGGGCGAATCGATAATGGAAGGGACCGTTATCGAATGGAGTAAAAATATTGGCGATCATGTAGAACAGGATGAGACCCTGCTTGAAATCGCCACCGATAAAGTGGACTCTGAGGTCCCGGCACCCGAAACCGGGGTGCTGGTAGAAATCCTGGCCCAGGCCGGTGACACCATTGAGGTCGGTCAGCCCATCGCCATTATGGAAACTGATGCAGACGCCGCCGCCTCGGCAACATCCGGCGAAAAAGCGGATGCACAGCCGGCTGATGATCAGCAGAAAACCGAAGCGAAAGAGCCGGCAGAAAAAGCTCCCGAACCGGCACCTCAGGCATCAGCTCCTTCTCCGGCACCATCCGGAAACGGCTCTTCCCAGCCTCAGCCACAAGCCGCCGTTGAAGGGACTACACCACCTCAGCGGGAAGGCTCCGACGGCAGATTTTACTCACCGCTGGTACGCTCCATCGCCAAAGAAGAAGGTGTCAGCCAGGAAGAGCTGGAGCAGATAGAAGGCAGTGGAAACCAGGGCCGGGTGACCAAACAGGATATCCTGAACTACATTGAGCAGAAGCAGTCCGGTAAACAACCTGCAGCTCAGCCCGCAGCGCAGCCTGCTACACAGAAGACAAAGCAGCCATCCGGTGAAGGTGAGATCAGTGCCGGGGAAATCAGCGTGGACTGGCCGCAGGAAAACGTGGAGATCGTTAAAATGGATCGCATGCGGAAGGTGATCGCCGAGCACATGATCAAGTCGAAGCAGACTTCCGCTCACGTCACTACCTTTGCCGAAGCCGATGTGACCAACCTGGTGCGCTATCGCGAGAAAGTGAAAAAGCAGTTTGAAAAAGAAAACGGTTTCAAGCTGACCTTCACCCCGTTTTTTATTGAAGCGACCATCCAGGCGCTTCGTGAATTCCCGCTGATCAACGCATCCGTCGACGGGGATAATATTTTGCTGCACCGGGATATCAACTATGGTATTGCCGTGGCACTGGGTGAATCCGGCAGCGGCGGACTTGTTGTGCCGGTAATCAAAAATGCCGGAGAACTCAACCTGCGGGGCATCGCGCGGCAGACCCATGACCTGGCCAATAAAGCCCGTAACAAACAGCTTTCACCGGATGACCTGGTAGGCGGCACCTTTACCCTTACCAACTACGGCAGTGTGGGTAACCTGATGGGTACCCCGATCATTAACCAGCCGCAGGTGGCCATTTTCGGAACCGGTATCATCGAGAAAAAGCCGGTAGTACGACAGGTCGACGGCAACGACGCCATTGTTGTACGCCACATGGTTTACCTGAGCATGAGCTATGATCACCGCATCATTGACGGTGCCCTCGGAGGCTCATTCGTGCAGCGGGTGAAACAGCTGCTGGAAGAATTCGATGTGAACCGGGCGCTGTAAACCGGTTCGGCTTTTATCGAAATCTGGTTATATTTGCAGGCGATCGGTTTTCCGGTCGCCTGTTTTTTTTCGGGGATATTGGATTTACCACCATAATATGCATATATCACGGTCTGTCGGGGATCTACGTAAACACGTAGCCGCCCTGAAACAACAAGGTAAAAAAATCGGTTTGGTACCGACGATGGGAGCCCTGCACGAAGGGCACCTTTCTTTGATCAGGTTGGCGCGTAAGCACTCAGACGCGGTAGTGGTAACGGCATTCGTTAATCCCACCCAATTCGGACCGGAGGAAGATTTCGATCGGTATCCGCGCTCACAATCCCATGATATGCACGCCTGTGAGACTGAGGGCGTAGAGATTTTTTTTATGCCGCCGGTCGAAGAGATGTACCCGAGTACATCGCATATCGGATTTACGATTAATACACTGGATGAACATCTGTGTGGAGCCACAAGACCGCACCACTTTCCCGGGGTGATTCAGGTGGTGAATAAATTATTCAACATGGTACAGCCGGACGTCGCTGTATTTGGCCAAAAAGACATCCAGCAGTATAAAATTCTGGAACGTATGAGGGATGAGTTTGCTCATCCGGTTGAATTGATCCGTGCGCCGATTGTCCGGGACAGTGACGGGCTGGCACTGAGCAGCCGGAACGCCTATCTGACCCCTGAGCAGCGCAGTAAAGCCCCGATGTTATATCAGGCATTGCACTACGTTGGTATGCGCATCCAAAAAGGCGATACACATCTGATAAATTTGATCGAAGACCGAAAAAAAACTCTGACAGAAAATGGTTTTCAGGTCGATTATTTGCAATGTGTGGATGAAGAAGAGTTGCAACCGGTATCTGAACCCGAACCGGGGCAAAACTATATTGTGGCCGGTGCCGTTTACCTTGGTGCCACCCGGCTTATCGATAACATTATTGTGGAAGCATCAGACAGGGTTAAATAGTATCTCTGAGTGCGTTCCGATCGTTCAAAATACGCATTGTTCACTGCGCTTTTTGGGCTTTCGCGCGCCTGATTTAGGGATTAGGTGATTAAGGGATTGAGGTAATTAGGGTTCTGAGCAATCAGTGGAGCCATGTACCTATTTACCTTAATTCCTCAATTACCTTAATTACCCCATTTTTAGGACACTATGAGTTTTCTTACAAATACTAAACAGGCATTATGACGCTTGAAATGTTTAAATCCAAACTGCACCCGCTCACTGTAACCGAGGCGGACTTGTATTACGAGGGCAGTATTACGCTCGACGAAGAGCTCCTGGAAGCGGCAAAACTGCTGCCGTATGAAAAAGTACAGGTGGTTAACATCAACAACGGCAGCCGTTTGGATACCTATACCATCCCGGCTGAAAGGGGCAGCCGCACCGTCTGTCTCAACGGACCGGCCGCGCGACTGAATCATGTTGGGGATCAGATCATCGTGATTTCCTACGCCCGAATGACTCCGGAAGAGGCTCAGGATCACAAGCCATGTATCGTGTTGTGTGATAAAGAGAATAATCCGGTAAAAACATTGACCGAATCGGTACCCGGTAAAACAGTGGAAGAACTGCAGGGATAAAGAGGGTAAACTGCGGATTATCGCGGTTACCTACGGATCGGAGGATGTGGATTCAAAAAAGCGGGTGTCCAGGTTAAGGGGGGTGAGATCCGACAGTTCTAATTTTTTTGCTTCCGGATGTTGAGGGTTGATGACGAAGTTGTATTCCTCCGGAACTATAACGGAGGGTATTTTTAGAGCAAGCGAGCTGCCATTATTTAAAACCTCATCGCCCACCTGCCGGGTAAAGTAATCAATGGGAAATTTACTCCAGGAGTCCGGCAAATCGGAATGGGTCAGGGAAGTAACAGATGTGCTGTCCGGAAGTTTGATTGTAAGTAAAACCATATCTTCCGGAGCTGTTTCAAGAGAGGTATGAACAAGCAGCTCCAGAATGCAAAGAGAGCGGTGCTGTGAGGTATATAATGCCGGCACCCCCTTGCTGTTCCAGCGTCCGCCGAATCGTTGAGCGCCTCGTCCCGTAAGATCCCGGGCATATTTTTCTTTGGTTATTCGGTAGACCGTCATGCAACGATACCATGCTCGATACGGCCGAGCTCATCAAGGAGCAGCTGGAGACCAAACATTGAATCAAGGAGATCGAAAGGGCGACTGTGGTTTAATGCGGCCGATGGTTTATTCATCCAGGAAAAAAAACGCTCCCTGGTGCCGAAAACCTCTGCACCCCGGTTGAACAAGTGGGCAATCATCAGAAGCTTTTCAGAAACCGACATCGAAAACCGCCCCCCGCTCTTCTGATAACGCTGCAAACTCCGATCAGAAAGCCCCAATACGCCGCCCCACTCCTGAAGGGTATACGGCGCCATTTCATAGAGCAAGGCAAAATCCTCGTAAGTTAATCCCTTCCGGGCTAAACTGATCCAGCTCCGGGAAGTATTCTCCGACATGTAGGCGACTTCGGTTTCTTTGATGATATTCATTGGTTGGGCCGGTGAAATGTGGAAGATGAATTTCGTATTGATTACAAAGTAATAAAAAGCACGACATATTTCAATAATTTCATGACAAGTGTCGCCCGATATTGACAGTAAGGGGCAGGAGTGCCAGTGTGCCATTTGTCAATTGCAATAGACTCCACAAAGCACCACCTGTCAGCTAATGACAACCGATAAACGACAACTGCCTCCATCAGCAACAAATAGCACCTAAAGGCAATACAAGGTTCAATAGGCTGCAAGCAGCCAAACAATCAAACCTCCCTTCCCCACTTCGCGCTCTTGGCGGCTTTATGCGGTTCCTCTCCCCAATAATGGCTGATAAGCTTGATTCCACATTTTTATTTCGCCAACTCAAAATGGCTTTTGGGCAGCCAGCAGATTTTTCCTCCATCATCCTTAATGCTGATATTCAAGTGCTCCTTTTGTTCGTCCAGCACGTCGTACGTTTGCCCGATGGTGAGCTTGTTCTGGAATCCGTGATCGTCAATACAACGAACGACAGCCCCCTTGGTCATTTGGGGGATCTCCTCCTGTCGCTTATTCTGTTTTGCCAGCCGGTCATCGACAATTTGCATTCCGGCATCGATATCATCTTCAGCAATTACCCCGTTGGAGACCAGCCAGTTCTAAGCATCTTGCCATTTCCTGCGAGTTTCAAATTGATGCCGCTGCTCCAGCAAACCGACATCAGCCAACGCACTTTTAAACCGCCGGAAAGCACCACGTCCGTCAATAGCATCTAACAATTGTTGTTTCACATTTTCAGGTTGATCGACCAGAGACAAAATAAACTCCTTCATCAAAGACCACTGTTCATGGGGAAGAGGCCTGTCGATAGGAATAAACCGGTCCGGATTATCATCAATAAACTCCGCGGAGACTTCTGATTCGTCCAGGTGGCCTGTGAGCAGAACAGTTTCGCGTTTCTGTAAATCAAAAAACCATTCCATCTCAAAACTATGATCACTCAAAGCTACGATAAGACTGTCCAGAACCATTTCGTCCAGCGGAAACTTTTTATATTGTGGTGTCATGGAGATAATAGTTTAATCCTTTGAAGGGGAATAGGATAGGTTGCGGCTTGAGCTGGCTAATCATCGTCGATTGCATCGACGAGTAAGACTTCTGTTAAATATAAAATACAAATGAGCATATTAAATCCCCGTAAGCTATTGATTAAAGGTCAGCTAAAGATGATCGTCACACGCCGGCAAATATGACGGAATTACAATCCGACGATAATCGCTACTCAAAGTTTACTCAAAATTGCGCTTCAAGTGCAAAATAGGCATATTTGTCGACGGGCTTTAATCGAACCTGAGAGGAATTGAAATCAAACTGGCGCTTATATTAATCACACTTGCAGGGCAGGCTTTAATCGAACCTGAGAGGAATTGAAATCTAAACACAGGCGGCAAATATTGACAGTTTATACAAGCTTTAATCGAACCTGAGAGGAATTGAAATAAGAATAACTCAGGCCGGTTTCAATCGGCCTGAGTAGGCTTTAATCGAACCTGAGAGGAATTGAAATCTTCCACCAGGCCATTGATATCAACCACACGAAAAGGAAGGAGTTGTTCAGGATTCGCAACGAGCAAGGGGAATATGATAGCATCGTACTCAATTATGCTAAGCTGCAACCTGAAACCGGCGAAAACGAAGAGGAAAGTTGATGCTTCCCCTTGAGCAAGATATAGAGCGGGTGTATCGGTCAATCTCAGAACGTATTGAGGTTGAACTTGATACCCTGCTCTGTTCTAAAGCCTATGCTATTTACCGCCACATTGTGCGGGTCTTGCTTCGCAGTAAATACAATGCCACATACAGCGGGGTAGCGCGCGCCGAGAGAAGTATTAGCCGAAAGCATATTGATCACTCCACTATCATGCACAGCGAGGGGCAATATCAATCATGGGTATGCCGCGATTACCGGGATGTAATTACCTGGATCTGGCCTCTTGTTTTTAATAGTAAAAAACTGCAAGATAACCAGTTACTAAAGGTAGCCAACAGGATAAGAGAGTTAGCCAATGAATAGATGCCCGCAGTGCAAAAATAAGGGGTTTGTTCCCAACGAAATTCACACCAAGCCGCTTATGAATCGCGGTAAGCAAAGCTTTGGGAATGTGAGCATACGGTATTATGTGTGCATCAAT
>SLQI01000501.1 GCA_007131535.1 Balneolales bacterium
CACATTCCTGCCACCTGAAATCCGCTCCAGTACACGGGAAGACTGGTATCGGATTGTTCCAGCAAATTCAGCTGGGCATTGCGCAACGCTTCCGACGGAGCCTGACCATCAAGCAGATATTCAAACATACGGATACTGAGGTTTTGGGTGCTGCGGTCTACGACCGGCCATAGGGTATAAATTACATTTTGGGCTCCGGCGGACATGAACGTGCGGTTTAACGATATCATCCCTTCTGATCCGAATAATTTGCCCAACCCGCTTTCGCAGCTGCTTAGGTAGACCAGCTCGGCATTCAGCCGCAAATTGCTGAGTTCTTCAACCGAGGTCAGATGGTATGGCCCGGAAGAGTCATCCCGGCTTAAGATAAGTCCGGAGAGGGCCGGCTCACTATGGTTAAATAAACTGTGCGTGGCAAAATGCACATACCGGGCTGAAGTCAACCCGGAGAGATTGTTTTGGGTAGCTTCGCTCCTTTGAAAAACACGGGAGGATTTTCCGGACTGGCGCATTAACTGGTCGATATAAGCTACTTCTTCTTCAGTGCCCGGCAAGTATGCAAACCGGTTGTCTTCTGTCAACACGGATCGGTAAAGCCCCTGAGGAGGCTGATCATAAGCTAACAGGCCTTCCTGCTTAACCGGGGTGTGATCTTGCTGATCAAAAATCGGGGCAAAAGCCGCGTAATCCAATTCGTATTCCGGGTCCGCCTCACGCTGAAACCTGTTATAAGCCAAGCTGAGTGAATAGTTGGTGCTTATGGAGTGGCTGCGTAGCAAATAGGGTTTATCCGAAAAGTTATCAGCGGGGTGTTCCGGGTTGAACAGAGCTGCAAAGGGGACGTGGAACAATTCTCTGTGTGGCAGAATAACAAGGTGTCCGGCCTGATTTATAGCCGGAGCAACCGGAGCTATAAGCGCTTGGTATAGGTCGGAGTTTAGCTCCCTGAATATGTTTCTTTCGGAGTCACGAATCAGAGTTCTTCTTGAAGCCAGGTCGGCAAATTTTACAGCTGCTTCTGCTAAATCAAAACGAGTGGAAACTCTTTGAATGCCTGTTTCTTCACCGGTAATGTAGGTGATATAGTTATAATCCTCGCCGAGAAAATAATCAAGGATCAGCGTACCTTCGGGGAGCTTGCTGCGAAGTTCTTCAGGAGTCAGCTCATGCCGGAATCCATGCAACTTCCCGCTATCCGGATTCAGCTCTTTGATTCGGTCAGCTTCATCATAATAAGCCAGGGTTACGGTTTCATAAGCGTGTTGAATACCTGAAACCCGTTCGGGGTGTATGGAGTCCTCGCGGGCATTGTTAAGACGGGCAAGCTCAATGTTGAGCCGGGTTCGGACTTCCCTCAGTCGTTCAAGCCGGCCGGTATCCCGCGCCGTTGCGGAGAAAGGTTGCTGGTTACCGGAAGTAATCGCAGCACTGGTTACTATGGCTTTATGTTGCTGCATGATGGAAAAGAGCCGTGCTTCAACTTCATTGGGAAACTTTTCGGCAAAGGCATAAATAGCATTATAGATATCCTCAGCCTTATCATCCAGAAAATCACTTAGGGCAAGGTGGGCGTCTGTATCAGAAAAGTGAGTTCTAATCTCCCATTGATTGGTCAAAGCGGCATCATAGGCTGAAAGCGCATTGTTCAGATAAGCTGCATCGCCGGAGTGTTCATACTTTGCAAACAGGCTTTTACCTTTGCCGTGAAGCGAAATAATCAATCGTGAAAAATCAGAAGTTCCTCCGTCTCTTGCAGCCATTTCATAGCCGCCGCTATCTTTAATGACGCTGTTGTTCCGGGAAATCGCTTTACGGAAGGTCTCTACTGCACTTTGAAAATCTCCCGACTGGTAATACGTATCGGCAATCAGGTTCAGAGCGCTGAGTGCATGCATATGATCCGGCGGAAAATAATCGCCGGCTATACTAAGCTGGGAGTAACCGGCTTCCAGTGCCTTATTCCATTGTGCTTTGGATTGATGAATCTGCTGGAGATAAGAATGCGCTTCAGCCAGAAAACCTGCCTGGGATTCGGAATCCTCTTTGAGTATCGGGATTGACCGGACCAACAGATCACGGGCTTCTTGATAATTTCCTTTACGTGTTAGTATCCCTGCTATACGCACTTTTACTCGTTGCGTATTTGGGTGATCGGCTCCCAGTTCCGCTTTTCGGCCTTCAAAAGCCTGCCGCGCAGTGGACAGGGCTTCGTCATATTCGTGTTTATCCCGGTAAACCCGGCTGAGATTAAAAAGCACCCGAACCGTACGGGGATGCTTCGGTCCGAACAACTCGCGGGAAATGGAGAGGGAGCGTTGATAATGTTCGGCGGCACGAGTCAGGTCTTTCAGGTTGACATACGCAATGGCCATATTGTTATGCATGGCCGCACGTCCGCTGTGAATGGCATCTTCGCCTCTTCGATCATACAACTCCCGGACTTTGGTAAATTGCTCGATAGCACCGTGAAAATCGTTGACACGTAGCAGGTGAAGACCGTAGGCCATATTTGTGGATTGCACAAGAGCCGATTCGGGGTCACGGTAGGCTTCGGCATACTCCACCGCTTTATTCATAAATATACCGGCTTCCCTGTATTGATTGCGGCTATGTAAAAACCGGCCGTAACGATGGTATATCAAACCAAGAAATCCTTCATCCCGCTCTTCATAGGGCATGGAATGATGGGCATCCAAAGCGAGTTCCATTTGGGCAGTTACAGAGTCGCGACCGGCACCGTAACTGATGAGATTTCGCATTTGAAAATGACGGGCTCGTGTAGCCTGATCCCAGATTTCATGGATTGTAAAAAGAGAGTCGGCCACAGGGGCTGCGGCAAGCGCGGAGTCGATATGTCCGGCCGAACGCCATTGGCGCACCTGGTCGAGCTTTTGGTGAGCTAATGAAGTATCAGCTTCAAATTGTTGGAATGATTCATCCGAATTGGAATTGTACTCTCTCTGATCTGATTCTCCACAGGCAACAAACAGTAGCAAGACCAACAAAAATATGCCCGGCCAAACCGGTGGGGGGTACCGAAACCTGATTATACCGTTAGGAAGTCGGATTCCAAGAGGAACCGCGGGCAGACATGTTGATCTCATTACATCAGACTAATAATTGTATAACCGGTTCAGGGCTTATGATACTTTAAGATGAAAGCAACTTAAAAAAGATAATTTAATAAGCCAATAAGATTGCGAAATCAGATGAATGGAATATCATTGTTTGTTATCGAGATGGGGGGAATAGATTTTTAAATAAGGTGTTAAAATTTATGTAAGTTATTGTTCGCCAACATTCTACAGTATAATACATGATTGAGTATATAGGTTTAAACATACTTAAATAATAAGGTTTACAAAGATTTAAATTTTTTTTACGCTATTATATGTAAGGGATACAAGAGCTAAAGCTCATTAAAGATATGTATGGTAAAAAGAGCATACATTAAACCAACTGAGCGGGGTAACTCGGATTGTCGAAGGAAAGTGATGTTGAATATACAGGTATTCTGTGAGGTTTAGCCCTACTGTGTATTGGTCGGTATGAAATGGATTGAACGTATGGACCTTTACAGTGCAGCTTTCTACGGCAATGTTTAAACATGCAGGTTGGTTGGTCTGAACACAAGAAAAAATTACGGAGGTAATTGCATGAAGCTTTTTCTATCAAGTCGGTTATTAATATGTGTATTATTATTAGCCATGTTGCCGGATTCCAATCTCAACGCACAATCGGATCCGGATCGGAGCCAACAATTGCGGTCGTTTTCAGCCGAACAGTCTGCTAAATGGCAGGAAGCCCGCCGGGAAGTACTGGAGTATGCCGAAGAAAGAGGAATAGAAATAAGAAAAGAGCTCGATGATGGGCGAGTCATGGAGCTAATGCGGTTCGATGACGGATTTCCGGTTTATTATGTAACCCAAAATCGCAGCAGTGCCATCACTTCTTCGGTTATTGAAATCTGGCCGGGTGGTGAGACCGGACTGGAACTTACCGGCGCCGGGCAAATGCTCGGAATATGGGAAGGCGGTGTGCCGGATACCGATCATCAGGAGTTCACCGATAACCGATTAATTATTCGGGATGATGTCAGCAGCTCTGACCATGCCACTCATGTTGGCGGCACCATGATTGCCGCAGGCGTGGACGAAGATGCAAAAGGAATGGCCCATGAAGGCGAACTGCTGGCATACACCTGGAGCAACACCCTGTCCAATATGGCCGATGCGGCTGACCAGGACAATTTACTGGTAGCCAACCATTCCTGGGGATCAGTCCGGGGCTGGAGCGATCGACACGACCCGGGTAACTGGCGCTGGTATGGTGATCCCGAAGTAAGTGAAACCGAGGATTATCTGTTTGGCTTCTATTCGGAAACCAGCCGGGAATGGGATGAGCTGGCCAACAACGCTCCCGAACTGGTGATGGTCAACTCTGCCGGCAACACCCGGCTCAGCGGACCTGATGAGCAACCTGTTTCCCATGAAGTTTGGGATCCGGATGAAGAAGATTGGGTTACATCGACCACCGAACGCAATCTCGACGGTGAACCCCATGGATATCAAACCATTGGTTCGAAGTCGACGGCTAAAAATGTATTGAGTGTCGGGGCGGTTCATCCCATTGATGACGGGTACGAACAGCCGGGCGATGTGGATCTGGGCTCGTTCAGCAGCTGGGGACCAACCGATGACGGACGTGTTAAACCCGATATCGTTGCTCAGGGTACTAATGTTTACTCGCCGGTCACTGGCAGCAGCAGCTATGGTACCATGCAGGGTACATCCATGTCCGCTCCGGTGGTCAGTGGAACGGTAGCCTTATTACAGGAACTCTACCGGGATTTACATCAGGAAGATCCGAAATCGGCAACTATCCGGGCGTTGTTGTTTCATACCGTGGATCAGGCCGGCTTCAACGAAGGGCCGGACTACCGTTTCGGCTGGGGCCTGATGAACGGGCAACGAGCAGCGGAAACTCTGAATGCCGCGTCCCAGTCTAATAGTGGACACGTGGTTATGGAAACCGAGCTGGATGAAGGGCAGACTTACGAATACACCCTCACTTCCGATGGCGATGGCCCGCTTCAGGCCACCCTCGCATGGACAGATCCTGAAGGCGAACCGCCTTCCGCCCAGCTCAATCCGGATGATATCATGCTGGTTAATGATCTTGACCTTCGCATCGAGGGGCCAAACGGGCAAACTTATGAACCGTTTATTCTGGATCCCGATAATCCCGATGATCCGGCAACAACTGGTGATAACATCCGTGATATCGCGGAAAAAGTACTGGTAGAGGACACCCAGGAAGGCGAGTATATCGTCCGGGTCACCCATAAAGGAAATCTGGACGATGGAAGCCAGCCGTTTTCATTGATCATCAGTGATGATGTTGAAGACCCCTTTGAAATACCGTTTGCCGGCGGAATGGGCACTGAAGACGATCCCTATCAGGTTGCTACCGCGGATCAGCTGGCCGAGGTAGGTAATTACCTGGGTAATCACTTCATCGTAACCGCAGACATTGATGCCGCTTCCCTGGGTGATCTTGAACCGATCGGCACCTACTTCCCGGAGTCCCATGATGGGGTCTATTTCGAGAACACATTTGACGGGAACGGACACGTCATTTCCAATCTGTCAGTTTACAATGATGAGGGAGCCACCGGCATGTTTGCGGCCACATCCAGTAGTGCCGTAATTAACAATCTAACGCTGGAGAATATTCAGGTGGTTTCTGAAGGAGAGAATATTGAGACCGGAGGTTTGGCCGGCCGCATCTTCGGTGAGGTGCGCGACGTGCATGTAACCGGATCGGTCGAGAGTGACGGCAATTTTGTGGGAGGTATTGTCGGTCTAAGCTGGAACGGACATATCAGCAACAGTACTTCCGGTGTAAAAGTGACCGGACAAGCTGGAACAGGTGGAATACTCGGCTCCAATTCCGGTGGAGGTGATTCTGAGCTTCTGAATTCACATACCACAGAACATGCCAGTGTATCCGGATCGGGTACGGTTGGCGGAGTGTTGGGGCGGAATTCCGATGGTACCGTTGAAGATGTTTCCAATTACGCTAATGTAATCGGATCCGGCGGGGGTGTTGGAGGAGTAGTCGGGAGTAACTCCGATCCCCTTGAAAATGCCTATAACACGGGAGATGTTGAAGCAGGTGGTCAATCGATGGGCGGAGTTGCCGGTGTCAATTCAGGTACGATCTATCGTGTTTATAATACCGGTACATTTACGGGCAATGATTTCACTTCCGGGGGTATTGTTGGTCAGAACACCAGCTCCGGAGTCCTGCAGGATGCCTACAACTTCGGTGATGGCGTCACTTCCGGAAATGGGGGTGGTGCAGTCGGATGGAATAACGGCGGCACCTTAAACAGCTCCTACAGCACGGGATTTACAGATACCGGTATTCGCACCGGGGGGCTGATCGGTCACAACGAGGGTACGGTCAACGATAGTTACTGGGACATGGATTCCAGAGATGATGACGATGGCGTCGGTGACGGATCGACCGATGGTGTTGAAGGATTAACCGAAGATGAAATAACCGGCGCGGCCGCCCAGGACAACATGAGCGGTCTGGATTTTGTGGATGTTTGGGAAACTGTGGAAGAAGGCAATATGGATGCCGATGCCGATGGATACCCCATCCTGCAGATTCTGGACAGACAACAGCAAATTGATGCTCAACAACAGCAGGAACCTGCCATCGTAGAACTGCATCAACCCGAAGATGAAGCGGTTTCCGTATCGACTGACCCCGAGCTGGTCTGGAATGCAGCTGCCCGTGCTGATACCTATCATTTGCAGGTATCCGATGAGTCGGATTTCAATAATCTGTTGGTTGATAACGAAGATATTACGGACACCCAATTCCAGCTTGAACAGGAGCTTGATAATGAAACCACCTACTATTGGCAGGTTCGGGCGCATAATGAAAATGGCTTTGGTAATTGGAGTGAGGCCCGGTCTTTTACTACCACCGTCGATGCTCCCGAAGTCGTTGAACTGGAAGCTCCTGAAGACGAATCGACAGACATACCTGTAACACCGGAGTTACAGTGGAACGAATCCGAAAGGGCAGAATCCTATCAGCTGCGAATTGCCGGAGATTCCGATTTTGATGAAATCATAGACGACATCACCGACATATCGGGTACCTCCGTTTCACCTGATGAGCTTCAGCACAACGCTACCTACTACTGGAAAGTCAGAGCCCACAATACCGGCGGGGAGAGCGAATGGAGTGATGCATGGTCATTTACAACCGAGTTCGGGCTGGATACACCTGTTCTCGCACATCCGGAAGAGGGCGCAGAAGATGTCTCCATACCCGCAAATCTCCACTGGCACCCGGTAGAGGATGCCACCGACTATAAACTGCAGGTAGCCACAAATGAAGACTTTGACAATCAACTGGAACTCGGTAACTCGGAAGATTTAGCTGAACAGATTGCGGATGGTAATGAAACACAATCAGAAGATTGGACCATCTCGCAAAAAGTTGCAGCTCTTGACTTCAGTAATGAGTATTTCTGGCGGGTCAGAGCTTTTAACGATGACCTTAAAAGCGATTGGAGTGAAGCAAGGAGCCTGAATACAGAGAGTGCTCCGATCACCACTCCTGTCACGTTAATATCGCCTGATGATGAAGAAAGTGAAATTCCTTTCCCTGTAGAATTGAGCTGGGAGGAGTTTGAAGATGCCGATCACTATGATATCCAAATTTCAGAGTCCTCTGAGTTCAGGTCGGTCCACGGTGAATATGAGTTTGAAGGTACCGGTTTCAGTACTCCCGATTTAAAGGATACGACCTCTTATTACTGGCGAGTCAGAGCGACCGTTGACGGAGAAAAATCCGTTTGGTCGGAGGTCCGGACCTTTGAAACAGCCTTTTCCGGTGAAGAGATTACTGAGGCTCCGCAGTTAGTATCGCCGGAAGATGAGGGCGATCGTAAACCGCTGGCAGCTTATCTGATGTGGGAATCCGTTGTCCATGCCGAAGAGTATGACATAGAGGTAGCCACGGATTCGGATTTTGATGAGTTGATTTATCCGGAGACCGGAGAGCAGGCTAAATTGGCTTATAGTGAAGGAGAAAATTCAACAAATCAAAGCGATGAAGAAACCCTTCGGGCTTTTAAAATTGAGGAGTTGGAATATCATACCACTTATTACTGGCGGGTTAGAGGAACTAATCCCAACAGTGAGGGCGATTGGTCAGAAATCAGATCTTTCACAACCCTGCGTGATACCGAAGGGGGCCCCGAGCTGGCAGCACCTGCCGATGGCGAGGATGATGCAGGCTTTCCGGTGGAGCTGGATTGGCAGGCCTATGAAGATGCGGACCATTACGATTTGCAAATATCCGAATCTCCTGACTTCGAGCAGTCGACCACGGTTTATTCGTTTGATCAAACCGAATTCACTGCTTCTGATTTAGCAGACACCACCACCTATTTCTGGCGGGTTCGGGCAACAGTCGATGAGCAGAAAACGACATGGTCTGAGGTATGGACCTTTACCACGGGTATCAAGGATCCTCAAATTACAGATGCACCGGAGTTAGATGCACCTTCGGATCAAGTCGAAGAAGTGGAATTTCCGATCAATCTCAGTTGGCAGGAGTTTGATAATGCCGACAGCTACGACATTGAACTCTCACAATCAGCTGAGTTCGATACTCTTCGTGCGGTTCGTGATTTCGAAGGAACGAGTTATGAATTTGCGGATCTTGCCGATAGCACCCTCTATTACTGGCGGGTTCGGGCAAACGTAGAAGGTGAAAAGTCTGCCTGGTCAGAGGCCTGGTCATTTGAAACCGAATTTCGACCACCCGAAGTGCCGTCTTGGCAACCCGAAGATGAGGCTGACGAGGTTGAAACCGACCTGCTTGTTGAATGGGGCGAAAGTGAACGCGCCGAAACCTACGCTCTTCAGTTGTCTGAAGATGAGGATTTTGAATCTTTTGTAGTCGACGAAGAAGGTCTTGAAGAGACCGAATTCAAAGTAACCGACCTTGACGGTAATACGACTTACCACTGGCGTGTCGAAGCTCACAACAAATCCGGTGGCAGCGGCTGGTCGGATCCACTGAGCTTTACAACTGAGGATGTTGTCTCGGCAGACGACGAAGAGGAAATCCCCGACGAATTTGCTCTCGGTGACAACTACCCTAATCCGTTCAACCCGACCACACAAATTACCTACAGCTTGCCTGAGCAGGCCGATGTAACTCTGGAGGTGTTCGACATTCTCGGACGACCTGTGGCCACGTTAGTTGATGAACAGCAACAAGCCGGTCGCTACGAAGTCAGTTTTGATGCTTCCAGCTTGTCCAGTGGTGCGTATATCTATCGCATTCAAGCAGATGAGTTTGTTGAAACGCGGCAGATGATGTTTGTGAAATAGATGACAAATTGCTTTCTGGTTGTCACAGCAGATTGAACTTTAGATCGTCGGAAATTAACGGGTACTTCCACAGTAGTTGCTATTGAAGTACCCGTAAGTCACTCACAAAGCCTCACATCGAATTGCTCCGGTGTGAGGCTTTTTAATTTACTACATCGCAAATCTTAATTCGTTAATCTGCAATCGTTAATCTCTCCACATCAGCAATAATGCAGATTCCAAAAGCTTTGCCGTACGCCACTTGCTGCTCGAAGTTCGCAGTACAATAGAGGGATGTTACCAATTCCCCCCCCCAAATAGATTACCCGGATAAACCTGAAGCATGAAGCATGAAATACACACAAAAGTGATGCGATTTCGACAAAGTGATATTTTAAGGCACTAATTACCTCAACCCTCAATTCCCAAATTACCTAAGTAAGCTTTTTAATAATTTCTGAATGATCCGGAAATTCAGCAAGCAGCGATGTCCGTTCCGCCAGCTCAAAGTCCTCAAAGGCAAAACCCGGTGCTACAGTGCAGCCCACAAGAGAG